>JAOUHH010000021.1 GCA_029865195.1 Desulfobulbaceae bacterium | reverse complement strand
GCCGGTCCTGAGCCGCGAGTTGATCTACACCGCCATCACCCGTGCCAAGGGCCGTTTTTCCCTCTGGGGCGACGAGCCGATCCTGCGGGCAGCGATTGTGCAGAGGGTGAGTAGGGTCAGTGGTTTGCGAGAACTGCTGTGGGGGAAGGGCTCCGTCTGAAAAATTCTTGACGAGCAATGTATTGCTCTTGTCGTTTTATTGGAATCAAGATAATTTGTTATTTTGTGTGGTTGGCAGGTTTATGCGAAGAATGCCTAATTAGTGGCCTAACTTATTGATGTTCCTGTCAGCCTTGGGTTCAATGTTGATTTGGATAAGGGAGAATATAATGACGATTACCTTTGCGGCGATGCCGGATGCGGATGGTTATTTTGGTGAATATGGCGGTCAGATCATCCCGCCTGAATTGAAGGCGGTGATGGATGCCATCAATGTCGCCTACGACGAGGTGCGGCAGACCAAGGCCTTTCAGGATGAACTGGCGGAGTTGTATACCCATTATGTCGGCCGGCCCAGCCCGATCTTTTATGCCCGCAGGCTTTCCGAAAAGATCGGCGGGGCGCGGATCTTCCTGAAGCGGGAGGATCTAAACCATACCGGCGCCCACAAGATCAACCATTGCCTGGGCGAGGCGTTGCTCGCCAAGTACATGGGCAAGAAGAAGGTGCTGGCGGAAACGGGCGCCGGTCAGCATGGCGTTGCCCTGGCCACCGCCTGCGCCCTGGTCGGCATCCCGTGTGAAATCCACATGGGTGAGGTGGACATCAAGAAAGAGCATCCCAACGTCACCAAGATGAAGATCCTCGGCTGCGATCTGATCCCGGTATCACGTGGCACCAAAACACTGAAGGATGCGGTGGACAGCGCCTTCGAGGAGTACCTCCGTGATCCGGAGAATTTTATCTATGCCATCGGCTCGGTGGTCGGCCCCCATCCCTTCCCCCGGATGGTCCGGGATTTCCAGAGCATCGTCGGTCGCGAGGCGCGGGCGCAGTTTCTGGAGCGGGAGGGGAAATTGCCGACGGTGGTCACCGCCTGTGTGGGAGGTGGTTCCAACGCCATCGGCATCTTTACCGAGTTTCTGCCCGATGAGGAGGTGCGTCTGGTGGGCGTCGAGCCTGCCGGCCGGGGGCTTGACACCCCGGACCACGCCGCCACCCTCACCAAGGGCGTCAAGGGCGCGATCCATGGTTTCAAGTGCTATAACCTGCAGGACGAGAAAGGCAATCCGCTGGCGGTCTACTCCATTGCCTCGGGGCTTGATTATCCCGGCGTCGGCCCGCAGCATTCCTACCTCAAGGATCACGGCAGGGTCATCTATGAGACCGTGGACGACAAGGAGTGTTTGGACGCCTTCATCGATCTCTCCCGTACCGAGGGGATCATCCCGGCCCTTGAAAGCGCCCATGCCGTGGCCTACGCGGTGCGGCTTGCCAAGGGCATGTCGCCGGCAGAGACCATCTTGGTCAATCTCTCCGGCCGGGGGGATAAGGATGCGGATTTCGTCGCTGAGAAACTGGGATTGTAATGGATATCCGGCGCCTTTCTTCAAGGCGCGGATGGCGAGAGAAGGAGCGGGGCGAAAGCCTTGCTCCTTTTTTTGTTGGCCTTCTTTGGTAAGGGACTGCTTGGTTGACAGGATCGGGTCCTTGCTTTTCAACCGCAGTCGTGCGATTTTAAGGAGACCACGGCCCCCCCATTGGGTGCGGTCCTGAGTGTGTGTTCTCTAGTTCTGTCTGCGGGAGATGATATGCGTTCCAGTAATCTGATTACCGATTTCGCCACCGCCGTCGGTCTGGTCGGTGCCTTTGCGGTGGTCGTCCTCGCCTTGGCGTTGGGCGACGGTTCGGTTGATTTGTTTGTCAACCCGGCGGCCTTTCTGATCGTGTTCGGCGGGTCTACCTTTATCGTCCTCATGCAGTTTAACGCCGGCCAGTTTTTCGGGGCGATTCACGTGGCGTTCAAGGCGTTTTTCGTCAAGGCCGAGACCCCGGCGGAACTGATCGATCTGGCCGTTGAACTCCAGAAAAAGGCCCGGATTGAAAACATTCTCGCGCTGGAGAGGATGGAGATTGCCAACCCCTTCTTTCGCAAAGGGATCCAGTATCTTGCCGACGGCATGGAGCTCGATCTGGTCAAGGGCACCATGCTGAAGGAGATGTTCCGTGCCGACGAACGGCATGAAACCGGGCGGCTTATTTTTAAATCGCTTTCCGAGGTGAGTCCGGCCATGGGGATGATCGGCACCCTGATCGGCCTCGTGCAGATGCTTGCCGGGCTGGATGACGCCGCCAAGGTCGGGCCGGCCATGGCGGTGGCGTTGCTTACCACCCTCTACGGGGCGGTGCTGGGGTACATGGTGGCCAAGCCCATCGCCGACAAGTTGGCCCTGCGTAACAAGGAAGAGCGGTTGTGCAAGATGTTGATTGTGGATGCGGTGATCGCCTTGGCGGAGGGGTATCATCCTCGCCTGCTCGAGGAGATGTTGCTGCCCTATCTCCCCGGCGGCAGCCGCGAGAAGGCCGCCCATTATGGGCACAGTCATGAAAAGGCGAAGTGATGGGTGTCGACGAACGGGATGACGCGACCGGGGATCTTGGCGAGGGCACCGGCTCCGGGCTCGAGGATGAGATGGTGCTGCCGACTGCCGAGACGGTTGCACGGGAGGATTTCACGCGGGGTGCGGGGGAGGAGGAAGAGGAAAGACGTCCGTCGTCGCCCATGGCTTCCATGCTCGTTCTCCAGCAGGGACCGGGTGTCGAATCTGGCGGCAGCGCCTTTCCT
The DNA here is from genome assembly GCA_029865195.1 of Desulfobulbaceae bacterium. Classification (GTDB taxonomy): domain Bacteria; phylum Desulfobacterota; class Desulfobulbia; order Desulfobulbales; family UBA5123; genus UBA5123. The sequence goes on along the minus strand of JAOUHH010000021.1, from coordinate 14,606 downwards.
GCCCCTGCTCAGCCGGCCGCGGAGGGTGGCGCTGCCGGGTGGCTGGTCACCTTTGCCGACATGATGACCTTGCTGATGTGTTTCTTCGTGCTGCTGTTCTCCTTTTCCCAGGTCGATGTGGTCAGGTTTCGGGATGTGGCCCGCTCCATGGCCGCGGCGTTGGGCGGCGCGCCGCTGGCATCGTTTGCCGATGTGGAAGGCGGGCAGGTGCTGGCGGAGAAGGCGGTGGCCAGCCGTCAGGCGCAGTCGTCTGAGTATTATGCCGAATTGCTGCGGCGGGAGTTGCGGGACGAGGTCGAGAAGAATGTTCTCGCCGTCGATGCCGCCGTCGGCATTATCACCATTCGGATCTTGCAGAATGGTTCGTTCGAGTCCGGGTCCGCGGATCTCTCTCCGCAATTTCTTCCCACCGCCCGCAAGATACGCGACGCGCTGGTGGGTATCCCTGGTGCCTTGACGGTGGCGGGGCATACCGATGACACACCGATCCGCACCGCGCGTTTCCGTTCCAACTGGGAGCTTGCCGGGGCGCGGGCCTTTTCGGTGATGTACGCCCTGCTGGAGGGCGGGGTCCTGCCGGATGAACGTTTTGTCTTGATGGGGTTTGCCCATACCAGGCCCATGCTGCAGAACGACTCCGAAGCACATCGGGCTCAGAACCGGCGGGTGGAGATCGTGATCGACCAGCGCGACCTTACCGAGCAGGAGCGGCCAGGCTCGGTGGATATGCTCGGGCAGGGGCTGACCGATGAGGTTGCCGGCGGCCATTTGCAGGTCGAATATCGTTAGCCTTGCGTTGCTTTCCCCCTCCCCTTTTTTTGTTATTGCCACTCAAAATATTCTATGCTAGGTTGCAACGTTGACCATTGACGTGGCGCGATGACGGGTTGCAACCCGGCGCAAATCCGCTCCTTCCGAACGTTCTCCCGGCCGGTCTTGGTCGGGGGTGTCCAGACGAAAATAATGGTTAGAGTCTTTTGCTTGCGAAGAAAAACAGCGGTACATCCATGTCTGGATGTGCCTGAAAAATTTTGCCTGTGAGGTGTCTCTTGAAAGAAAAAAAGAAGATATTGGTGGCTAATCGGGGTGAAATCGCCTTGCGGATTATCCGCGCCATTCAGGAGCTTGGTCACGCCGCGATCGCGATTTACGAGACCCCGGATTCCGAGGCGTTGCATATCCGGACCGCGGATGAGGCGATCCATATCGGCGACGGTCCGCGCTGTGACTATCTGAACATCGAAAAGGTGGTCGCCGCTGCCAAGCGGGCCAATGCCGACGCCGTTCATCCCGGCTATGGCTTCCTGGCCGAGAATCCCGAGTTCGCCAAGGCGTGCGAAGAGGCCGGGATCATCTTCATCGGCCCCAAATCCGACGTAATCCAATCCCTGGGCGACAAGGTCACCGCCCGCCGGATCATGAAGGACGCCGGCATCCCCATGGTGCCCGGCACCCAGAACCTGCCCGCCGGTGACGCTGGCGTTGAAGAGGCGCTGGCCTTTGCTTCCAAGTACGGTTATCCGGTGATGCTGAAGGCAACCGCCGGCGGCGGTGGACGCGGTATCCGTCGGGTCGAGAACGAGAAACAGCTGCGCGCCGAACTGCCCGCTGCCCGCGCCGAGGCCAAGGCCGCCTTTAACAACGACAACGTCTACCTCGAGAAGGTGGTCATCAACCCCAAGCATGTCGAGGTGCAGGTCATTGCCGACAACCACGGCAAGGTCGTCCATCTCGGCACCCGTGACTGCTCGATCCAGCGCCGCAACCAGAAGCTGGTCGAGATCGCTCCCTCCCTGATCCCGGATCAGGCGCTGCTCGACTCCATCTGTGATACCGCGGTCAAGGCCGCCACCGCCGCCAACTACACCAATGCCGGCACCGTGGAGTTCCTGGTCGACAAGGACATGAGCTACTACTTCATGGAGATCAACACCCGGTTGCAGGTGGAGCACACCGTCACCGAGATGGTCACCGGCATCGACATCGTCCGCACCCAGATCAAGCTTGCCTTCGGCCGGCCGCTTGCCTTTGACCAGAAGGATGTCAAGTTGCGCGGCCATGCCATCGAGATGCGGATCAACGCCGAGGATCCCCAGAACAACTTCATGCCCGAGGGCGGCAAGACCGTTTCCGTTTACCGGTCGCCGGGCGGCTACGGCGTACGTCTTGACGGCTTCGTTTATCAGGGTTTCACCATCCCCGAGGTCTACGATTCGCTGCTGGTCAAGCTTACCGTGCATGGCTTCAGCTGGAACGAAACCGTTGACCGCTTGCGGCGCTGTCTTACCAACTACGTCATCGTCGGTCCCAAGACCACTATTCCCTTCTACCTGAATCTGGTCAACGATCCGGATTTCAAGCGTGGTGATTTCGACACCTCCTTTTTGGATACGCATACCCACCTCCTCGACTACACCGAGGCGGTCAATGAAGGCAACAAGTTGGCCCGGCTTATCGCCGAGATCCATCACAAGCAGGAAAATCCTTACGCAATCTAAGGATCGGCGGCGAGAGGCGAAATGGGCGGCTTGCTGAAGTTGGCCGCGCCAATTGAACATGAAACACCATTTGCCGGCCCATGTGCAGGCCGGTAATCGATGATAAAGGAGTTACCATGGAACGTATCGTTCACGGCATGGAGGTTTCCAAGGCCATCAAGATTCTGCGGGGACGGCAAGCCAACGGCTATTACATCACCAACACCGCCCGCGATCTGTCCCAGTCGGATTTCAAGAATCGTATCCTGCTGCATACCGATCTGCTCGCCGCCCCTTCCCGCGAGCAGGCCGGCTACTTCTCGCTGGAGATCACCGGCGGCGCCTCGGTCCACGTGGATATCCTGCGCAAGCAGGTGGACCCCTTCCTGAAGCTCGAATTGCTGCGGGAGAAGATGCCCAACACCATGTTCCAGACCCTCTGCCGGGGCATCAACCTCTTCGGTTATCGTCCCTATCCGCAGAACGTCATCCGCTACGTGGTCCGCGAGTTCGCCAAGTATGTCGACGTCTGGCGGGTGTTCGATTTCATGAACCACGTCCCCAACATGCAGGCCGTTTTTGAAGAGGTGCAGAAGGCGGGCAAGATCCTCGAGCCCTGCATCTGTTTCTCCACCGGCCCCGAGCACACCAACGAGTATTACGTCAAGAAGGTTGGCGAACTGCTTTCGGTCACCGGCGACGAGATCATCCTCTGCATCAAGAATCACGGCGGCCTCGGTTCGCCGAAGCGGATCGGCGACCTGGTCGACGCCATCATGCAGAAGTACCCGGAATTGATTATCCATTATCACGGCCACAACACCGATGCCAACGATGTCGGCCGGATCGAGGCGGCGGTGCTGAACGGCGCCACCATCGTCGATGCCGCCGATCATGAGTTCACCGGTTACTACGGCCCGCCGCCGATCCTCTCGGTGGTGCATACCTTGAAGGACCACGGCAAGGTCGCCATCGGCCTCGACGAGAATGCGGTGATGGAGACCTCCGAGGTGCTGCGCGACGAGCGGCCCCATTACGAGTTCTTCGAGTCCCAGTTCAAGGGCTTCGACCCCACCGTGCAGGTCCATAAACTGCCTGGCGGCGCCACCGGTTCGAGCTTCGAGCAGGCGGTCAAGGGCGGCTTCCTCGACCGGATGCCCGAGATCCTGAAGGACGAGTTGCCCAAGGTGCAGAAGGAGCTCGGCAACTACTGGTCCGTCACCCCCGGTTCGCAGATCCTCTGGACCACGGCGGTCAGCAACGTCCAGGGCGGCGACCGCTACGGCAACTGTTCCGGCGACCTCAAGAACCTGCTCCTCGGCAAGTACGGGCCGTTCCCGTTCTACTCGCCGCCGGACTGGATCTACGAGAAGGCCTTTGGCCCCGACTGGCGGCAGATCCTCGAGAAAGAGGGCGGCATGGACAAGATCGAGGACATGGATCTCGAGCAGGAGCGCAAGGCCTTGGCCGAGAAGATCGGTGCCGAGCCCACCGATCAGCAGTTGGTCACCTACCTGCAGCATCCGGTTGACGCCGTCAACTTCTTCAAGTTTCAGGAGAAGTTCGGTTACACCTATGTGTTGCCGCCGTCCATCTTCTTCCGCCAAGGTGGCTTCAAGCTCGGCGAGACGATCAAGTTCAGGGATCACGACGGCAAGGAGCACATCATCGAGATCGGTCCCAAGCAGAAGAACGAGGATGGCGAGTGGAACGTCTACTTGAACATCGATCACCATCAGCGGGTATTTGTGTTCGAGGACGAAACCGCAGTCGCCACCGGTGCCGCCAAGACGCCGGAGCTTTCCAAGCAGGAGATCGAGGCGCTGGCCAAGGACGGCGATATCCGCGCCCCATTCGGCGCCAACGTCTACGCGATCAACGTCAAGGTCGGCGATGAGGTGGCGGTGGGGGACCCGTTGGTTGTCCTTGAGGCGATGAAGATGCAGACCCCGGTGGAAAGCCCGGTGGCCGGCAAGGTCGAGGAGGTCAGCGCCGCCGTCGGCGACGCCGCCAAGCCCGGCATGAAGCTGCTCAGGATTGCCAAGGCAGAGTAAATTACCACGATCTGCAAGTCATGGTCACAGTGCCATCAAAAGGCCTGGAATCTTAATCGATTCCGGGCCTTTTTTTGTTGTTGCGGGAAAAGTGTGCCAGCGTTGGTTATGGGGCTGTAAGGCATGCTATCAGCAAAAGGGATTCTTTCTTTGTCGTTTCAGATTGCATTTGCATGTGGTTCTTCGCAGGGTTAGGATGGGTAGTATAATTTCTTGAAATCTTTTAAGGTTATCTATTGGCAATGAAGTATGCACCTGATATGGACATTGGGATAGGCCTTGTTGCCGTAAATTCCTCGGTATGGGTTACGGGCTATGCGTCAACGGGGTTCTTTGCTGAGGTTCTTTGTGCGGAGCATTAAGTTTTTCAGCCTTGGTGGACTGTTGGTCTGTCTCTTTCTTTTTTGTTGCGGGAGGGAGGTGGCGGTAGCGGCACAGCTCTTCGGTTATCGCGAGTCGCCGCAGGTTGATATGGCGACCTATGTCCCGCATTGGTTAAGGGTAATGGAGCGCGATATTATCGAAGACGTTCCCGAGGGAAACTGTACCGACAGTTTTTTCAATCGCTGTCATCTTAAAAATTGGAATGCGTTTCTTGCCAAAATAAGAGGGCTGTCTCCACGGCAACAAATCGAGGCGGTCAACCAGTACGCCAATGAAAAGGATTATGTACTGGATTTGGATAATTACGGTATGGAAGACTACTGGGCCATTGTTAAGGAATTTTTTTATAATGGTGGAGATTGTGAAGATTATGCGATCACCAAATTCTTTTCTCTACGGCGGCTTGGTTTCCGGGACAGTGACCTGCGCATTGTGGTGCTGCAGGATACCAACCTGCGCATTCCCCATGCGGTTCTCGCCGTCTCCTACGGCGGGCAGGTTTTGATTCTCGATAATCAGAGCAGCGAAGTGTTGTCTCAGCGGCAGATATTTCATTATGTACCGCTCTTTTCCGTTAATGAAGAGGGATGGGTCATGTATCTGCCGCCGTCGTAAACGAGGGCGGCAGATGTAATAAGGGCAGGCCCTGATACTCATGTAGTTCGGGGTGATGCCGAAGAGGATTTCATTATGAGCAAAGAGCTGTCTGGCGGGCGGTCCTGGTTGACTGCCATGGGTATACTGGTGATTTTTCTGGCGGCGGGTGTCTGGGCGATTTTTTCCCTGGCGCGTTATGAGCGGCAGCGGGATTTAAATCATTGGCAGATTACCCTCGGGGTGATGGCTGATAGCCGTGCGGCCGGGATTCGCCAGTGGATCGACGGCAGGTTTGATGTTCTACTTGAACTTGCCCGGAATGGATCCCTGCAATTGTATGTCCAGCAGCTTCGGCAACGACAAACCGCAGATCCGGAGATGGAGCCGGCACAAATATCCTATCTGCGCAATCTGTTGCGGGCCACAGCCGAGCGGACCGGATTTGTCGATCCGATGCGGAGCTTGCCGCCGGTGCCGGCCAATGTCGCCTTTGTAGCCGGGGCCTCTCTGTCGCTTTACGGCCATGATAGATCCCTGATCTGTTCGACACCTGGCGTAGCAGATCCGGACGCGGTCTTGTTGAAGGCCATGGACCGGGCGTTGCAAAGTGGGAAGCCTGAGGTCTGCGATTTCTTTTTGGATGGCAGCGGGCGAGCGATGATCGGTTTTGTTGTGCCTGTTTTCGCTTTACAGATGCAGAGTACCAACCGGGAACCGGTGGGGGTTCTGGTAGGGTTGAATGCTGCGACAGACACCCTCTACCCTTTACTGGTTTCCAGTGATGCGGCCACGGATTCCGATGAATCCATGCTTATCGGCCGGGAGGGCGACGAGATCGTTTATCTCTCTCCGCTGGCAGATGGTACGCCGGCCCTGAAGCGACGCATGGCTGCCAACGCATTTGGTTTGGCTGCGGCTTCCGCGCTGGCCCATCCGGGAATTTTCTTTGAGGCAAATGATTATGCCGGAACCGAGGTTCTGGCAATCAGCCGCAGCTTGACCCCGTTGCCGTGGTTGCTGGTTCAGAAGGTTGCGGCCGACGAGGCGATGCGCGAGTCGGTAACGCACCAGCGTTTCCTTACCGTAGTCCTGGCGTTGGCCCTGTTTCTGGTGAGTACTTTCTTCGTCGCTCTTTGGTGGTATCGGAACACGCTGCTTGAGCGCGCGGTTGCGGCTGAATTGCGTGAGAAGTCAGCGCAACTTGAGGCACAAAGTCATTTGCTGACTGCCATCAATGAAAATATCTCCGACGTGATTTTTCTTGCCGGAGCGGATGGAAAGCTGATCTTTGCCAATGGCATCCTTGCTCGCAAACTGGAGGTGGTGGGTGATGATTTGCGTGGAAAGGGATTCGCAAGCATCTTCGGGCCGGAAACAGCTAAATTTTTCGATCAGTGGACTATGGAGACGCTGGCAGGCGGGAGATCGATTTATCAATCCGCTTCATTGGATATCGGTGGCAATAGCTTTGTTTTTCATGCCGTCTTTGTGCCGATTCCCTACAATTCCAGTAATAACGATGCGGTATTGGTCAGCCTCCATGACGTGACTCTGCTTGAGGAGGCGCAACGGCGTCAAACTCAACTCATGGGGCAACTTGTCAGGGCCTTGATGCGGGCCATTGACCTGCATGATCCCTATTCCATCAACCATTCGGCCAAGACTGCAACCGTCGCCGCTGCCATTGGTTCGGCTATGCAGTTGAAGGATCAAGATCTGCGCACCCTGGAGATCGCCGCCGAACTGTGTAATCTGGGCAAACTTTCCATCCCTCGCGAACTGTTGGCGAAAACTGGGCCTCTCTCTTTGGAAGAACAGTCTGTGTTGCAGCAAGAGACGGTATTTGCGGGAGAGATATTGGCCAGGATTGATTTCGATGGTCCGGTGTTGGACACCATTGCCCAAAAGCATGAATTGCTGGACGGCAGCGGCTATCCGCAAAAGCTTACCGGTGAGGCCATCATCCGAACGGCGCGAATTTTGTCGGTGGCCAATGCCTTTGTGGCGATGATCAGCCCAAGGGCGTACCGGGATAAATTGAGCCGGGAAACTGCATTGGATGCGATGTTGCGTGGAGCCGGTGAGAAGTACGATCGGCAGGTGGTAGCCGCCCTCTTCCAGGTGGTGGAGAACGAAATCGATTGGTCGAAGTGGGAAAAGGAGTGTCATGTCCCCAGCGGGTCTGTTGGTGAAAGATGAGCGGTGTTTTTTTGTCTCAGTAAAAGACATTGAGTTGTTGGAGGTCTGACCGCGTTCGGTTGGACTTGATGTAGGAGCGTTTTTTGTCGGCAGATTGCGCCGGAGACCGCGCTTTCATATTTGCCACTGTGTTGTAGTGCCACGATCCACAGATCGTACATGACAATAGCGTGTACGATCTGTGGATTTTTTTTGAAGTGCAAGGGTGAGAATTCTGTCGTGGAAGTGGACCGGCCATGGACTGGCATTGGGTGTAACTTTCAGCGGGCGGCTCTTTGGCGGGCAACGCTTCATCAAAATGATGTTGTCGTTGTGACAGCGGGTTGACCGGGTTATTGAAAGTTTCTTGGGTTGGAATATTGAAAAGGGGCTGGGTTAATCGGAAAAAAATTCGTCTTTCTGGAATCGAGGAGCCGGGATGGTTTGACGCTGTTTTGCAGGTGGCGTTGAGCAGGTCAGGATGAATTGGTGAACGTTGGTGGGGGAGGAGGATTTGAAGCAGTGCAGCGGCTGTATCATCTTACACATCATTTTCGAGTCGTAAGATGATACAGCCGAAATATAAACTGCTGCTGTCTTCCGATTTAGAATGTCTTGCTTGCCATCAGGGTCACTTGTTTACGATCGTAGTCGTACAGCGGGGAGTTGGAATGGTTTTCTGTCTGGGAGAATTCGAAGCTTATATTCACGTCCTTGAGCCATTTGTACTGTAGGGTCTGGCTGATCCCAGCTGTGTAATGATTTTGGCGGTCTTCCCTGCCCGTGGTAAGCAGGGGTTCGGGTCCATCGTAGCTTACCTGTATCTCCTTGATTCGCCCGAAGATCGATCCGTTGGTCCACGGTGTCCAGTTGGCAGCCAGGAAAACTTCGTGACCGTTGTTGGAGTAGCGACCAGTCTCGGCGTCTTCAGTGAAGAGACGTCCGCCTGCCTGAGCGGTCATCTTGGGGTTGCGGAATCGTTTGCCGAAAGAAAGTTGTACGGCCGTAAACCTGCTGTCCCTCTCGGCGTCGATTTCACGTTGGTAGTCTCGCAGGGTTAATGTTCCGTCTAGGGTGATTTCAAAACTTCCTTGTCGCAATTCTTTGGTGTAACTGGGCAGCAGGGAATAGAAATAGGCCAGCTTCTCACTGCCGAGCCGCAGAGCGTCCACCTGGCAGTTGAGGTTGGCGCGCCAGTCGTGGATGGCGATCAGTGCCGGGCCGGTACCGAGACTTACGACATCCATGTCATAGGCATGTTCGTTGAAATAGTCGCGGCGATAGAAAGAGGCATTGCTCTGCCAGTAAAGCAGGGTGTTTTTTTCTCCGACCTTGACGGTCTTGCCGGTCTGGTACCGGTGGTTAAGGGCCGCGATGAGAATGGCGGCACTGTCACTGCGTCGGGTCGCGTCACCTGCCAGCCGGACAGTTGCGGTGCCGAAATCAACAACAGCTGAGTCCGGGCCGACATTGACGTTGGTGTCGTGCATCCAGCCCAAGGCCACCGTTGGTTTCCAGAAATGCCGGGCCACGGCCATGGCTTTTTCGTCTTTTTCCACTTGGGCGATGAAGGCTAGGACAGAAACTCGGACATTGGGTGGGGTTTTAGGGTCGTCCAGTACACTTTGGGCCAGGGCTTTAGCCTCGGCATAATCGTAGAGGCGGTAATAGGTAACTGCAAGTTCAAGACGAGCGCGGTGCAGCAGGGGTTTATTCTGGAGAATGTTGTTAAAGATATCCGCCGCCTCCATAAGATCCCCTTTGGCCCGGGCTTCCATGGCTTTTAAGAATGCAGCCTGATCTTGGTCGTCCGGGGATGCCGTGATCACCTCGGGAACTGATGTTTCTTCTGCCAAGGCGCAGTAAGTGGTGGCGAGAAAGATGGTCAGTGCGGTGAAAAAGACAAGGGGGGCCTTTTGTGTTATTTTTGTGTATGCTTCTTTGGTGGTCGATAACATAGTCTTCTCCGTGGGCTGAAAATAATAAAATTCTGCAAAGACTGTTAAATTCATCATTTTCTGATGGTGCGATGAATATTATTAAAAATTTTGTAATGTTGATAGCGATGTAAACGGATGTCGGTATTATTGAATAATACAAAAAATAAAAAAAACCTATGATTTTGTTAGGGAATGTTTTCCGCGGCGCAAAAAATTGGTGATGTCGGATGCCGTTTGTGTTGGATTCTCTCTTTTGCGAGGCTGGTGTACTGCTTGAGTTATCTGGATGCCGGTTTTTTGTATTATAAAATATAAAAAAAGGGGGCATCCGTAAGGAGGCCCCCTTTTTCGTTCAAAAAAAGTATCTGACCCTATCTCGGTCGGCTGGTGGCGCCGTTTTAATTGGGGATTTCTTTTCCAATGTTCTTGTCGGCGTAAAAGACGTCGACATAGCGTGCGCCGGTGTAAGTCCCATCATTCCTGGTTTTGGTGATGTCAATTATTCCGCCAACTGCTTCAGCTTTGGCGCCCAAGATGCTGCCGTTGACCATGCCAGTTACAGTGCCGTCGTTGGCGCTAAGTTGGCTGGAGTTGGCGGCGAAATCGACGCCGCTGATGGTGCCGTTTTTGACTTCAAAGCCGACGTTTCCTGTCACATATTTAATCCCGTTGGAATCATTGGCGACCATTGTAAAACCGTCTGCTATGCCACCAGGTTGGGCGTTCCAGGTACCGTCCCAAGTCGCACTGCCAAAGTGCATGTTGATTGTTACCAGGGTACCGTCGTTGAGATTAAAACCAAGGTAGGTGCCGTTAACGTTACCGGCGGCCAATGTTTCCATGGTTGCCAGGGTCGGGGTCATGCCCTGTATGTAATATCCTTGGCTATTGTCTGAGGCCAAGTCCCACACTTGTCCTGCTCCGTCAGACCAGTAACCGAAAACAATGTCACCGCTCCATGGCAGTTTTGCAAACCACTGTCCGGAATGAAGATTGTCTGGCTGGGAGGGATTTTCTGTATAACCATAAGTGTAGGTACCCCCTCCTGGGATGGGAAACTGATGATACTCGCCTTCCATAGCCAGCGACTGCCGGTCTGGGTAGCTGGGGTTGTTCTCCCATGGCCCGACTTTAAAGCTGGCGTTGGTGATACGGCCGAACTGCCAATCGTATTCACCCTCTTCTGGGGCGCCAAGGGTCATTGTCATTTGCAGATGTGCCGGTACCCGGCTGTAAATGTACTCATCTCCGGGTATTTCAATCCTGTCGTATGTTGCAAAACTACGGAACTGCGGGTTGTCAACAGGTGGCTCTATCGGTGGCTCAATAGGGGGCTCAATAGGGGGCTCGTAGGTATAGCCGCTGGGCAAGAGAAGCGGCATGGTTGGAGTCGGACCGGCGGCCGGAGTAACCATTTTGCCCCATGGACCCCAATTGAAGACAGACGTCTCATCGTCTTCTTTCTCTTTTTTTTGTTTTGCAAATGCTGTTCCGTGGGCAAGACAGATACTCAACATTGCCACTAGGGCGATTTTTGAATAAATGACTATTTTCATGGGGTCTCCCTTTTTAAAAAGGATTTCATTTTAATATTTCTCTTGCTGGTCCAGCCAATATATGGAGATTGCGGTGGCTGGGCCTAGTATTTATGAGTTTTTGAAAAGCATGTTTTGTGCCATGCCCGGTGATGTTGTCTGTGTTGTTAGGTTTTGGTTGTAATTCCTGTGAGTTGTTGCGAATATTTGTTCTTGATTTGTTGGGTGTGCTTCCTTGAACCAGCAAGCCCAGGTCGCGATTCCGGACTCGGGCGGATGTTGAGTTAATGTGTTGATATTAAAGTATTTTTGTTTGATTGTGGTGGGTGCGGCGAGGTGTTGCGGGGTTCCGTTTTCCGGAAATCAGGAAAGCGAAGGAGTCGGTTGGGGTTGACTCAACGTCTTGGTTATGATTGTAATCAGCGCCTCCTGGGTGACAGGTTTCATGATGAAAGCCTTGATGCCGGCTGCTTTAGCACGTTTTTCATCCACGGTGTCGCTGTAGCCGGTGATCATGATGATCGGCAAGGCAGGCCGCATTGTCAGCATTTCCTTGGCGAGATCGATACCGGTGAGGTGCGGCATCACCTGATCGGTGATCAGGATGTCGCACCAGTCGGGATCTTGTTTGAAGGTTGCCAGCGCCTCCCGGCTGTCGGTAAAGGCCCGCACCTCGCAGCCGATCTCTTGCAGGGTGTATTGGCAAATCTGGGTAATGCTTTTTTCGTCGTCGACAAAGATGACCTTATTCTGCAACCGCGGTGGCACCGCTTCGGGTTGTTTGTGCCTTTCCGGCAACACCGGCTGGCTTATAACCGGGATATGGATTGTAAACCGTGAGCCGTGGCCCGGTGCGCTGGAGACGGAGATTGATCCCTTGAGCCCATGGATGATGCCGTGGACCATGCTGAGGCCAAGGCCGGTGCCCTGGCCGAGTTCCTTGGTGCTGAAGTAGGGTTCGAATATCCTGCTCATGGTGTCTTCGTCCATTCCTACCCCATCATCCTGGATAATCAGACGTGCGCAGGTGCCGGCCGGCAGATTGCGACTCGCGGCGGTATCGGCATCGATCTGGACCTTTTCCAGGGTCAGGGCAAGGACGCCGCCTTTTTCGCGCATGGCTTGGTAGCCGTTGATGCAGAGATTCATGACAACCTGATGCATCTGGGTGGCATCGGCCATGATCGGGCCGCAACTGGGGTCAATCTTCTGGGTGATCTGGATGGTGGTCGGGATGGTGCCACGCAGGAAGCTGAGCACCTCGCTGATGACGTCCTGCAGCAGAACCGGGTGCCGCTCCTGCTCCTTTTTCCGGCTGAAGGTAAGGAGCTGGCTGACCAGGGAGGCCGCGCGCTTGCCGGCGGTGATGATTTCTCGTAGATGCGCATGAGCCGGATTTCCCTGGTCGATGAGGCGAAGGGCGACCCCCGCGTAGCCGAGGATGGTGGTGAGGATATTGTTGAAATCGTGGGCGATGCCGCCCGCCAGAGTGCCGATGGCTTTCATCTTCTGCGCTTCACGCAAGTGAGCTTCTGTGCGTTTTCGCGAGGTGGTGTCCTGGAAGATCAGAAGGGCCTTGCCGATTTTGCCATTCTGATCGCGTAAGGGGGCGGTGGAAAGGATCAGATCAACCGGATCGCCGTTTTTGCGAAGACCGCTGATGTCTGCTGCCTTCACCGTTTCACCGAGGAAGGTGCTGTGCAGGCACTGATTGAAAACATCTTCATCGGCGCCGATGATGAACGGTGGCTGCCGGCCGATCACCTTTTCCTCCGGCCAATGAAAAATCTGCTCGGCGCTGAGGTTCCAGCTTTGGATCGCACCGGTGCTGTCAACGGTCATGATGGCAAGGGGCGAGGCATGGATCAGGGCGCGAAGGCTTTCGTTGCTTTCCTGCAGGGATTTTTCGGTCTGGCTGCGCTCTGCGATTTCCTGCCGCAACTGGTCATGCTTGGCGAGGAGATTTTTTTCCAGGCGGTTGAGGTGAATGGCGAAGAAAAACAACAGGAGGCCGCCCAGGCTGCCGGCAACCGCGAAGAGCAGCCAGAGTACGGTTTGCAGTGATTGGGCCTGGGCCGAACAATCGCGGAGAACGATGAATTCCCCCACATGCCGTCCGCCGGTGTCGGTGAGGGCGCTGATGCCGCCGTTGAAGGTGCGATCGTTGGAGGTGGCGGTGAAGTAATCGTCGTGGCGAGGTTCCTGGCGGGCCTTTTGCAGCTGTTCGAAGAGTATGGCTGGGATATCCGTCGTTGTCTGGTCAACGATGGCATGATGGGGGAAAAGTTGCCAGTTCCCGGTCCGGTTTGTCATCCGCAGCCCTTCCTGCCACCCTTTCTCGGTAAGGTAGGATTTGTCGATTGCCACCAGTATCTCCACACCGAGGCAATTCTTGATGGCCGGGGTGATGTATTCGATTTCGGTGCCAAGTTCGATGTAGCCGAGCAGATTGCCGTCGACCCGCCACGGTTGAACGACCCGCAGGGTGAAGGTGCCGAATGGTCCGAGTTCGATGCCGGCAGCCGGACCATTGGTGCGGACGGCACGCATCATGGTGAACCGATTGATGGTGTCGCCACGACGCGGTGGATTGTGCACGCGGAGGAAGCAGTTCCGGTCGCTGTCGATGAAGTAGAAGTGGGTGATTTGATATTTGTCGCGGATCTTGTTGAAAATCGGCTGGGTGACGGCCAGCAGTTTTTCCCGGTCCCTGCTGCGATAGGCTTGGATGAGCCGGTCGTCACGGGAGTATTCGTCCAGCAGACTGCCGATGAACAACTGCCGTTCGTCAAGCATATTGGCGAAAACACGCTGCACATTGGTGATGTCCGTCCGCATCTGGTGGGAAAAAAACAGGCGGTGCAGGCCGACAACGCAAAGGACGACCGCGATGAACAGCAGGGCCATGGTGATGGCGATGGGCAACAGCACCGGCCGCTTGATTTGTTCGATCTCGGTTGGAGTCATAATAAGCGTATCAAAATTAGTTGAGCGAATGGGGCAAGTTGGGAGCGCTTTACGAATTACGTTAGCAGAGGCGTTGGTTGATGTCGAGTCGGAGTGCGATAATTGTCATGTCGGTGGCGTCGCCCGGGTGGCGCGGTGACCACTTGACATAAAGCCTAAAACCGCAACGGCACACCGTTTCAAGGGGGGGTCGGTTACGGCGCGATCAGTGGCTGGTATTCCGTGAGTTGAGATACTGTTTAATCCAGCACGCTCCGTCATGGGGCAGCGGTTGTCTGTTGATGTGTTTTAAGGGGGTGTTTTTATCTCTCTGATAATACAGATTAAAAAAATGAATATATTTTTTTCCCGATAAAGATTTGACTTTACGCTCCAGCGCGCGATAGCCTCTTTCTGAGATGTTAGGAATTATTCTTTGCCAGGTTGGGTTATGGATCGCATGCACTTTTATTTGAGTGAAAGATCCAAAGGGAA
>JAOUHH010000230.1 GCA_029865195.1 Desulfobulbaceae bacterium | reverse complement strand
TGGTGACCTTGCCTGCCATCGCCTACCTTGCCCCGAAGATACTCCACGTCGACGCGATCACGGCAACCATCGCCCAACGCCTGCAGCAGGAGATCCCCGGCGAAGTCACCATGGGCGACGTGCAATGGCGCTGGTTGCCCTTTCCCCATGTCTCCGTCCACAAACTCCGTATCGATAACGAACATCTGCAGGCCGACCTACCCATCGCCGCCCTCTATCCGGATTGGCTGGCCATCCTTACCGGCCAACCCGCCAGGCTGAGAAGCATTACGCTCAAAGACCCGCGGATTATCTTGAAAAAGATAGAACGCAGCAACACCGTTCCGCAACTCCCCTCGCTGTCGCTCAAGATCAAGAACGGCTCCCTCACCACCCCCCGTGTCGACGCGGGGGGGATACCGACCATCCCCGCCCTCTCCATGTCGGCGGTAAACGGTATCCTGAAGATGACCCCCTCAACGCTCGCTGGCCGCCTCAGCGGTTCTGCGCCGTTTGTCAAGAAAGTCACCCTCAAGGGCAACCTCGATCTGCATACATGGCGGTATAAGGCCGAAATCGACTGCCAGAAACTGATCCTGCGCAAGGGAAGCACCATACGCACCGACGCAATCGGCGACCTTGCCATCGCCGACTCGGTTTTAAATCTGAAAAGCCGCGTCAGCGGAGAAGGGGCAACACGATTCAAACTCGATTTGATCGGTGACCTGCCCTGCCTGCTGCTGCATGCCCAGGAAAAGGAATTACCGATCAACTGCGGCTTTGCCGATCTCACCATCGAAAAGGATGGCCCGGCGCTCAGCCTCGCGATCCGGGAACTCGAGATCCGCGAGCCGTCAATCACCCTGCAGGGTTCGCTCCGCCGCACCCCGGTGGCGGATGCCGCCGATCAATGGCATGTCGATCTGACGGCAAAAAAACTCGATCTGGCCGCGATCCGGGCCGGGGTGTTGGCCGTTCTTCCCCAAGACGAGGTTGCGGTCATGGTGTGCGACATTGTCAGAAGCGGCAATGCCGACAGCGCTTCCTTCCGGTTCAACGGACCGCTTACCGATCTTGCCCATCTCCGCAAAATGACCATTGCCGCGGATGTAAAAGCCGCCGCAATCCATATCCCCGACGTTAATCTTGATATCTTTGACGCCACCGGTCCCATCCTGATCGAAAACGGCGCTTTAACCGGTCGTGGCCTTTCCGCGAAACTCGGCAAGAGTGTCGGCAGAAACGGCACCTTGCTGGTGGGACTGGCCGAGGATCATTTCGGCTTTGAACTTGACCTTGACCTAGACGCCGATCTCGCCGACATCGCCATGGTTCTCAAGCAGCAAGTACCGCACCAACCCTTCCAGGAAGAACTGGCGCGCTTCAGCAATCCCAAGGGAACGGCCTCCGGCCATCTCTTCCTGGGGGATCATCAGCACCATGTCGATGTGGCGGTGGCGGTGAAGAAGATGCACGGATCATTCGACTACAACCGCTCGCCATGGCCGATAACGGTCCACGACGGTACACTTGCGGTCGACACCAAGGTCGGGATGGTCAACTGGCAGGATCTCTCGGCGGCCATCGGTGAGCAACGGATCAACCGCAGCAGCGGCACCGTGCATTGGGGGGAATCCCCGGTGCGGTTGACGATCAACGACCTGGAGGCAAACCTTGCCGCCGGCCCGCTCTACAAAAGCCTTGACGCCTACCCAGCGCTTGCCGGCCACGTCAGGCCCCTGCTCACCGCCGTTCACGGCACCCTTGCCCTGCAAAAAGGGACCACCCTCTCAGGACCCTTATTCGACCCCGCCCACTGGCAATATCGCCTGCCGATGACGGCCGAAAATCTGCGCTGGCGCAGTTCCCTGCTGCCGGAAGAGGTGACGACCCGCAAGGCCAGTGCCGTACTTACCGACAACGGCCTCACAGTAACCGAAAGCGAGAACGCCATCGGCGCAAATCCCATCTCCATAAGTGGCGAATTACAACATCAGCGCCTGCAGCACTGGTCGGGGGTAGTGAATCTCGCTGGATCGATCGGCGAAGAATCCGGCGCTTGGATCAAGAAAAAAGGATGGCTGCCCCCCTCGCTGATGCCCCGCATCCCGGCCCACATCGACAACATGCGTCTGGCCTGGGACGACGAGAATCTGCACCTTACCGGCGCCATGCATGCCCCCGGCATCGGTTTGTCGCAGCCGTCTCTCACCTTTGATATGCATTCGCGGGCCGACAACCCGTTGCAGATGAAGCTTGATTTTGCCAAAGGCGACGAGAAGGGACAGTTCTCTCTGGATCTGCTCGACAAGAAACCTGAAACCTTCTCGCTGCAATGGCGTGGCACCGTCCGAGGCGCCACCATCCGCGCGCTGATGGCAGACAAGAATCTGCTCAACGGCGACCTGCAAGGCGATATCAGGATGACGGTGCCCGCCCCCTCGACAAATTCACGATTTGACGGCTGGCTGCGGGCGGATAAATTCAGATGGTACTGGGGCTATAAAACGGAATATATCAAGGTGGGCACCCTTCGTCTGCAGGGGAAGAAAGACAAGCTGCTGGTCAAGAAGCTTGATCTTGATTTCGGCGGTGGCGAAACCTTGACCGCGCACGGGGCGGTCACTCCGGATGTTGACGGTTTGATGGTGGATTTCGGCTTGACCTCCCCGCTGCTCTCGCAGCAGACGATCAACGATTTTCTCGACGACCTGGATGCGGTCGAGCGGATGCAGATCGATGCCTGCGATGGCGGCAAGCCGGACTGGTCGCTGCTCGGCACCATCGATTTCAAGGTCGATGAATTTCAGAGCTTCGGCACCAAGAAAGCCACCGGCCCCGGCAAAAACATTCTGCACTGGCGGCCGCTTGCCGGCCGGGTGGAACTGTATCCGGCCAAGGAGACAAAGGTGCTGATCGACACCGCCGACCTCTGCTGCCTCAACGTCAGCGGGGTATGGAGTTCGACTCGCCATCGTAAGGATGCATCCTTCAAGGTTGCCACAAAATGCACTCCCCATCCGCTTTTTCAGAATGTCTTGACCTGCCTCGGACTGAAGCAGGATCTCATCGAAGGGGCCTTCACGGTTTCCGGCGAGATTCACGGATCCCCGAAAAAATGGCAGAGTGGGGGGCTCTCCATCCATTCGGATCAAGGGCGGATTTTACGCATGACCCTCCTCTCACGGATATTCAGCGTCGTCAACCTCACCGATCTGTTTGCCAAAGAGGGGCTTCCCTCGCTTGAAAAGGAAGGTTTCCCCTACTCCAATCTGGATTTCGAGGCCGAGATCAAGGATAACCAGCTCATTATCAACAAGGGGGTTGTCAAGGGCAAGGGGCTCAATCTGTTTGCCAGGGGGAAGATGGATCTTGCCAACTACGAAGCCGACTTCACCGTTTTGATCGCACCGTTCAAGACCCTCGACGCCATTGTCAGCAATATCCCCCTGCTGGGACGGGTGATCGGCGGCAAGAATGCCACCCTCCTCACCATCCCGGTAAAGGTAACCGGCCCCATCACCAACCCCAATGTTGTCCCACTCGCCCCTTCGGCTATCGGTGAAGGGCTGATCAATATCGTCAAGGACGCCGTCCTGCTGCCATTTACCATCCTCGACCCCATCCTCACCGACAAAAAGAAGGAGGGAGGGGCTACCCCACCGGCTCCTCCCCGTGAAAACCGGTGAGCGGCACAAAGGCGACCCCGAGGATAACCTCGGTATGGACGGTCCCGCCTTCCCCTTTGGTGACCGTCACCAGTTGCTGAAAGCCGGCCGGCGGCCCCACCGGCAGCACCAGCCTGCCGCCGGGCTTGAGCTGCCGCACCAGGGGCTGCGGCACCGACACCGCGGCGGCGGTGACGATGATGCCGTCAAAGGGGGCATGCTCCAGCCAGCCATAATAACCGTCCATCTCCCCCACCGTCACATTCCCATAACCGAGACGTCGCAACCGCTCCCTGGCCGTAACCGCAAGAGGTTCGATGATCTCGATGCTGTAGACCTCCTTGACCAGCGTAGAGAGGATCGCGGCTTGATACCCGCACCCGCAACCGACTTCGAGAATTCGATGGTTGCTTTCCGGATTGAGCAGATCGGTCATCAGGGCCACGATAAAGGGCTGGGAAATGGTCTGTCCCTGGCCGATGGGGAGGGGATGGTTATCGTAGGCGGCGGCGCGCAGGTCGGGAGGAACGAATTCATGCCGGGGAACCTGGGCAAAGCTTTCCCGGATGCGTTTGGGCATGCTCTCGCGCCCCGTAAAGCCAGAGGTAAGGGAATACTCCATGTCAATATCCCTGAGCATTCTCGAAATACGGCCGGCATGGGCATCTGGCATCGCGAAACCTCCCGCATGGGCATCAACGGTCAACGTAGTGGCATCCTTAAGTAT
>JAOUHH010000229.1 GCA_029865195.1 Desulfobulbaceae bacterium | reverse complement strand
CTGGCCGATCTGGTCGGGGTGCCGATCACCAAGCTGGTGCCGGCGGATTCGCTGGATGATGTGCGGAAATGGCACGAAGCCTTTCGGGAAGAGTTGGAGGATGGCCTCAGTTTCGACTCCCGCTGGCTGCACAGCAACGGCGAACACCTGGAGATCGAATGCAACGTCAGCGCCACCGAATACGACGGCCGCCGGGCCGCGCTGTTGGTGGTGCGGGATGTCACTACGCGCAAGCAGGCGGAAAGGGAGCTGCGGCAGGCGCATGCCTTCCTGCAGTCGGTGATGGACGGGATGAGCGAGTCGATCATGGTGATCGGCATCGATTACCAGGTCCGGATGCTGAACAAGGCGGCCCGCGAACTGTATGCCAAGAACCTGTGCGACAGGGATTTTTCCGACCTCTCTTGTTATCAGGTGGTGCATGGCTACGACGCGCCATGCGACGAGGAATCCCACCGGTGCCCCCTGCGGCGGATCTTGGCCACCGGCAAGCCTTTCTCGGCGGTGAAGACCCACACGGATACCAGCGGCAGGCGCATCTCCACCGAGTTGTACGCCACCCCGGTGTTCGATGAGCGGCACGAACTGACCGGGATCATCGAGGTCGGCCGTGATATCACCGATCGGGTGCGGGAAGAGGAGAGCCGTAAGCAGCTGGAGGCCAAGCTTTTCCGGCAGCAGAAGGATGAGTCGATATCCACCCTGGCTGGCGGCATCGCCCATGATTTCAACAATATACTTACATCGGTACTGGGCTACGCGGAGCTTTTGCACCGCTCAGACGCGGTGCCGGAACGGGAGCAGGGGCTGGCGCGCAACGTGCTCGAGTCGGTCCGGCGGATGGTCAAGCTGACCCGGCAGATGGAGGCCTATATCAAGCGCGGCAAGCAGGAGCCGTACGAGATCTTCCTCAACACCCTGATCCGCGAGGTGTTTGAGCTGGTTCGCAAGGAAAAGCGGGGCGGCATCAGCTATGAACTGGAGTTGGCCGAGGATCTGTGGATG
Source organism: Desulfobulbaceae bacterium (assembly GCA_029865195.1). Taxonomy (GTDB): domain Bacteria; phylum Desulfobacterota; class Desulfobulbia; order Desulfobulbales; family UBA5123; genus UBA5123. Next base: position 3,372 of record JAOUHH010000229.1, on the reverse strand, counting down.
GTCTCCGTTGATCCCAGCCAGTTAAGCCAGGCCCTGATCAATATCCTCACCAATGCGGTGGAGGCGATCGGCAATGAGGTTGGCGCCCTGACGGTGAAAACCTACAACGACGTGCGCGGAGAGGATTGGGAATGCCAGACCCATGTGCGCCTTCCCGCCGGTCCCTACGTACATGTCGAGATTGCCGACACCGGCCCCGGCATCCCCCGCGAGGCCCTCGGCCGCATCTTCGAGCCGTATTACTCCACCAAGTTCATCGGCCGGGGTCTCGGCCTGGCCGCGACCTTGGGCATTATCCGCAATCATCATGGTTGTGTGGATGTGGAGAGCTCCAAGGAGGGCGGCACCGTTTTTCATATCTATCTGCCTAAGGCGGTGGCGAAGACAAGCGCTGCCGTCATCGATGATCCCCTCGATCTGTAGAATCCCATCGCCACCGCATTCCCGGTGGTCTTTCCTACTTTAAAATAGATACAGCCCTTGCAGCCGCGGCTTGAGGCCACGGTTGCAAGGGCTGCTGTTCGACGTCTTGCATCATGATGCCCGCCGGTTGCGCGCGCCTCCGAGAGAGGCGCGGCAGGTTAGCGGCGGTTGCGCATCATCCGCAGGGAGTTGGGGTGGTGCATTTCGCTGTCCATGGCAACGGTGTGGCAGACCCGGCAGTTCTTGTCCGCGCCCAAGGGATACGGGGTGTTCTGGTACTGGAGCGGCGGCAGGTTGTCCCGGTCAGCCTCATACGGGTTGTCGGTCGGATAGACGGCGTGCGGTCCGTTGTGGCAGGCCGCGCAACGGATCATGCCGCTGTTGTCGGTGCGGTTGCGGAAGAGCTCTTCCCCGTTTTTCGTCCACTGGTTAAAGGCGCTGTCGTTCTCCGGGGGGCCGAAGTCCACGTGACAGGTCAGGCAGTCCGGTTCGTTGAGCCAGGGTTGGCGGGGCCGAATGGCCTCGCCGTTGGGAGCGTTTGCCGGTGTCAGCACCTTGATCAGGCGGGCGGCTTCGCCCTTGCCCGCTTCCTCCTCCGCCAGCAGCAGGCTGACGGCATGGTCGGCGATGGTGCCGTGGCAGTTGGTGCAGTCAAGTCCTGCCTGGTGATGGATGCCGCGGAAGGCGCGGCTGGCGCCCTCCGGGTCGGTGGCGTGACAGAGATGGCAGGCCGACGCGCCGTCCATGTCGTCCATGAATGGGGCGTGGAAGCCGTGGATGGCAGCGGAGAGGTTGAGCCGGGTCGGGTCGCCGGGGGCGTCGTCGCGCGGATCGGCGTGGCAGAGGCTGCAGCGAACCGGTTTGCCGGCCGCAGCCTGGGCCAGGAGGTCGGTGCGGCTCAACCGGTCATGGGCGGTGAGGATGTCGCGGCCGGTGGCATCGGCGAGGCCGGCCCGGCCGTCAACCCGCCAGTCACCGCCATGGCAGTTCTTGCAGCCGAGCTCGCTGGCCACCGGCACCACCGTTTGTACGGCGGCGAGAACCGCGCCGCTCTGGGCATCCCGCGCCTCAACGGTCAGGATCGGATACGGCTGGTAGCCGCCGGCCGCCGGGTAGGGGGAAAGCCCGGGCAGCACCGCCGAGTAGAGAATATCCTGCCGGTGCCTGGTGAGAACCCCGGCGGGGAGGCTTTTGTCGGCCGTGCCCCGGAAGGTCATGGTGATCCCCTTGCCGATCAGTTCTGGCAGTTCGCCCCGCCGGATCAGTTGCGCGTTCAACCGGTTGGCCGACGGCAGCAGGCCGAAGAGGTGTTCGGCATCACCGATTTCATGCAGACCGTAATCCGCCCAGGCGAGCAGCACGTATTCGCTTTTCGCGACATCAAAGGCAAGGGGGGCGGTGGCCGCCGTAGTCGCGAGTTTGGGTGTTGCCGGTTTGGGGGCAGCGGTTTTGCCGTGCAGCCCCTCGAGCAGAAAGGCGCTGAGCGCCTCGCGATCCTGACTGTCGCCGGCAAAGGGCGGCATGTAGGTGTCGGCCCGGCCCATGCCCTGCAGTTTGGCGTTGAGGCTGAAGGGGGTGAGTTTGGCGGTGCGCGGGACGATATCCTTCATCGGCCCGTTGATGGCGTGGCAGGAGAGGCAGAGGGTGTTGTAGACCTCGCGGCCGGCTGTCAGCCGGTTGTCGGCGGTAAGGGTGCGATGCTCGATCCAGCGGGCGGAACGCAGCACCCCTTCCTCCCGGATTCTGGCCATGTCGTCCGTGGCGATGCCGTTTGCGTAGGTGTGGTTATGGATGAGGTACGGTTTGCGGCCACCCTCGCGGATGAACTCAAAGGAACCCATGTAGATGATGCCCAAAATGAGCATGGCCGCGGCCATGCTCTTCTGGACCTTGCCTGGCAGCCGGATGGCGAGCAGGAGGCCGCCGCCGAAAAGGAGCGGCGATACCGCAAGAAAGGTCTTGATGTAGGGGGCCATTTCCGGGGCGCGCTGAAAGATGAAGGCAGACAGCGGCCGGGGCAATACCTGTTGGTACCAGAAGGCCGAGGCCAGGAAGAAGTAGAAGGGGGCAAGGAGCCAGATCGCGCAGTGGCGGATCATCTTCTCGCGCAACTCCGCGTCCTTGAGGGTCGAGGCGGTGACGAAGCCGTAGAGCCCGGCGAGCATCAGGGCCAGGCAGGTGCGCAGGGCAAGGGCGGGCCAGAAGGTGGGATTGAAGAAGCCGTCCCAGAAGTTGCGGGTGGTGAGCCAGTCGCCGGGGGTGAGCATGAAGCCGATGATGCCGTTGATCACGAACAGCGACAACCAGGCAAAGACAAAGTAGAGCCAGCCGACCCGCAGATGGTCGCGGCGGCTGATCCGGCCGAAGGTGTTGCAGTAGACGAACAGGGCGACGATCTCGCCGGCGAAGAAGAGCCATTCGATGGCCCAGCCGAAGACAAAGTTGTGGATCAATAACGAGGTGGCGGCAGGGGTCAGGAGGGCGATGGTGAACCAGATGCCGACCCCGGTCATGCCGCCCAGCACCAGGGTGACGAGCATGAAGAAGCGGGCGTGCCGCCGGACGTAGTCGAGGATGGCCGGCGATTCCTCGCGGTATGCCTTCATCTCGGTGAGAACCAGGAAAAGGCCGCCGCCGATGGCGAAATGGGAGATGTAGACATGGAAAACCGCGATGGCGGCAATGAGCAGGCCGCCGCCCGCGAAATCGAGCTGCCAGACGGGATAGTTCATGATTGGGCCTCCTCGGTGGTGGCACTGGCCGCAAGGCGCAACAGATAGATGACGACCCCGATGGTAATCACCAGCAGGACGAAGAACAGGACCAGCAGGTCATACTGGCTTTGCTGGGCCACCGTCAGGTCGGCGGGCTTGAAGTAGGGGGCGAGATAGGCGCGCCGGACCAGATCGCGGATGAGGGCCATGAGCACCACCAGGCTGACCGCGGCGG
>JAOUHH010000020.1 GCA_029865195.1 Desulfobulbaceae bacterium | reverse complement strand
TCCCATCTTAACCGCCAGATCCACGGCCGGATGCAGCACCGATCCGGAGGCAAACAGACTCCCCCGCGGATATTCCTGGGCCATTGCCGCATACATGGGGTCACTCGGATACGATGCGAGGCGTCTTCCAGGCCACCTTTCCAAAATTTCCGGGTAAAGAACCGGCGCGTAGACAAGGATGCTCCGCCGCATAGAAGGGTGCTCGATATCTTCAAAAAATTTCGCCACCACCGGCAATCCATCGATACTGACCACCATATCCGGACAGATCCCGCCGACAAGCAAGGGTTTAAGCGCAGCATCGACAGCGATCAGACAATGCTGCCCACCCAAACTTTGCAGCCATTGATAATGTGTGCTCAAGGTCGGTCCAGCCGCCGCGACAATAATCCGCTCTCCCGGCCTGCTCCCGAACAAGGAAGCGACATCGCCGTCCTTTATTACAAAAGAAATATTTTCACGCAGGCGCGGCCGCCAAGAATCCTTCTTCTCCTGCAACCTTTTTTCAGCAAACGGTGTCGCAAGCTCGAGAAAAACCAGATCCCGCAATCGTGCCGCTGCATCCGAAGCGAGTTGCAGACAGGAAGGAACCGCGGCAAACGGCACCTTGATCTCCTGCTCCGCTTCGGCCAGTACGAGCTTCACCCTGGGGTCGGCAAGCCAGTCGGCATGATCGAAACATGCCAAGCTCAAGGCCGCAACCCCGTGATTCATGATCACCACCGTTAACCCTGCCAATGCCGCCCGCTTGAGCAAAACCCTCGGCAAATGCCCACCGCCAAAGCCATAAACCCAGGCGGAACGGCTACAGGAAGGGATCAGCCCTGCCTGCAACTCCGCTTCCCGAACAGGATCGTAACCGCTGCTCAGATGGATACCGTCAACAAATAGAGTCGGATAGGGTTGCTGCGTGGTCACGGTAAACTCCGCCGGCCGAGGCGCCTCAAGCAGGACACGACCGATCTCCGGCCACCGCTCGTGAACAATCTTCATATTGGCCGCCAGTACCGCCCTGCCTGCCTCTTCACTCATTGCGCATCCCCTTTCGACACCTCGCCCCCTCCTGCAACGATTTTCCGCCCTAACAGCCACACCGCGACGATACTCACTTCGTAAAGAACCACCAACGGCCCGGCCATCATGCACTGGTTGACCACGTCCGGGGTGGGGGTGAGGATAGCGGCGATGACGAAGGAGAGCAGGAAGGCATACTTGCGGTGTTGACGCAGGAAGGTGGCGTTGACGATACCGAGCTTGGCGAGCAAAACCATGAAGATGGGCAGCTCGAAGATGGCGCCGAAGGCGATCAACAACCGCAGGCTCAGGGAAAAGTATTCCTTCACCGTCGGCATCGGGCTCAAGAAATCGTTGGAATAGCCCATCAGGAACTTGAAGGCGGGCGGGAAGACGACCAGATAGCCGAAGGCGGCGCCGCCCAGGAAACAGAAGGCGGAGAGGATGGCAAACGGCAGCAGCACCCGCTTTTCATGCCGATAGAGGCCGGGGGCGACGAAGCGCCAGATCTGCAGGAAGATCACCGGGCTCGCCAGCAGCACCCCGCAGGTCAAGGCCAGCTTCAGATAGAAAAAAAATGCTTCCTGATAGGAGGTAAAGATCAGGCTCGATTGATCGGGCAGGACATCAAAAAGGGGTTTGAAGAACCACTCGCCGATTTCTTCGATCACCCCGTAGGCGGCGGCAAAACAGACGCCTACCGCGATCAGGGATACAATCAGGCAACTCCGCAACTCGGCGAGATGCTCGGTCAACGCCTGTTTTTGAAATTCATCCATACGCGTCCATGCACCTTTCTTTCGTTGAACAGCCGCCCTCCCGACTCGCTGCGGCTCATAAGAAAAGGTATTCTACTTCCTCGCCGCATGTCAGGCAAGGATTGCGCCGCGGACCTTGCAATCTTTATCACAAACCGTTACAAAAGGGCCATGTCACCCACACACGCTTCCGATGATCAATATGCAACCGGTCTCGCCCTGCTTGCCAAGCCGCTTATGCCGTTGGCCCGCATCGTGCAGATGCTCTATCTCACCGGCCCCTTCGACACGGTGGCCGCGGTGCTGGATGAACTGCGCGAACCCATCGAGACCAACAACGCCACCTACGACGACCCGGCCGCCATGCTGCGTCCACACCTTGATCTGCTGCAGACCTTCGAGCGCTTCAAACATCCGCAGCCGCCGCTGGCCCGCATCCTCGATGCCGACGAAAACCCCCTTGACCCCGTGGAGGCCATCGCCCTCCATGTCGGCCAGCGGTTGCTCACCCGCGAACTGGAAACGATCAACAGCCTGCTCTGCGCCCCCTGCGGCTGCACCCTCTGCTGTGTCGGCCCGGACGGAGCGCAGCGGCAGGATTTCTTCGAAATCCCCTTGCAGGACGAAGAAACGACCCTCTTCGCCCTGCCGCAGGTGGACAGCCAGGAAAGCCGTGCGACCTCGCCATACCACGAGCCGCCGCTGGTCCGCGCCCAGCGCCCCTTTTACCAGACCGATGCGGCCCTCTATCACTGGCGCGACGGCTGGAGCATGATCCTTCCCCGTCACACCACCTGCCCGCACCTTGCGCAGGCGACCGGCCACTGCACCATCTACCCGGATCGCCCCGATGTCTGCCGACGGCCGCAGATCTTCTCTTACGTACTGGAAAGGGAACAAAACCTCGACGTGGAGGTGGATGGGCGGACCGTGCCGGGATTTATCGGCCGCAGTAAGCTGCTGGCGATATGGGACTGTCCCTATGTTCAGCGATTCAAGGATCAGATCGCAAGCTTCGCCGAGGCCTGCGGCCTGGAACCGGTATTCAAGGAGAACAAAGGCTAATCACGTCGCCGCTTCTCCGCCAGTTGCCAGAGCGGATTCATCCGTCGGACACGCTCCGGCGGCAGTTCCGACCAATGGATTGCCGGCTGTTCATGCTCGACATCCGTGAAAACGCGCCCCCCCAGTGGCGTTATCACCTCGTCAAGTCGTATATCCCACGGATCAAACGGCAACAACTCCTCTTTAACCAGCTGCTCGTCGGCAGCCAAGGCCACAACCGTTGCCCCACGCCGTTCGACGGCCCCCAATTCGGCGAGAATGGCACAGGAGAGATCAAAAAAGCCCTTCCCGTCGCCAAGACGAGTCCCGACAGGGTCGACGGCAACGGCGTCCGTCACCAGCATTCCCACCTGCTTGGCCGCCAACCCCCGGTTGTCCAACAGTCGCCCGTACTTGGGCAACCCGCGATAGGAGGTGGCATAGGCAAGGTCAGCAAAGGGGATTGCGTACGGCAGGCAGAGATAGAAGCCCTCCTTGAGGCTTGGCGCCGGCATCAGCAACTCCTTGCCGTCGCAGAGGGCATTCACCCTTACCTGCGAGAGCAGGGGGGACGGACCAACAAAGACCCGCTGGGCCGCGCGATAGGCGGCCAACCCGCGTATCCGCTGCGCCAGGCGCCCCCACTCGCATTGCGGCGGACCGTCGCTGCCAACGGCGGCGCCAGCCATGGCGGTCCGCCATTCCTCTTTACTGCATCGGGAAAGGGACATATCATTTACCACGGGGTCAACACCCGCGCCCGGCAAGGGTGGGGCTAGGGATACTAGCAACCGGGAGACTGCCAAGAAGAGAAGACTGCGATCGAATGATCACAGTCTGGAATTTTTGCTGTCGGCAACCAATACCCGCAACGAGGCCTGCTGCGGTTTAACGGCATACGAGCGGCGGATGGCGGCAATCCGCTCGGCGATGTTATCGACACCGGCAACCTGATTCACCGCATCCTTCTGACGGCTCTCCTGTTGCGCAAAGCCATACTCGACAAGATTTTTCACATCGGCCCACATGGTTTCGCTGCCCATCAGGGCAATCACCACCTCGCCCTGCTCACGCTTGAACTTGCCGACATACGTCTGGCGGGCAACGTTGGTGTAACCGGTTTTGCCGCCCTCAGCGCCATGCACCTGCCACAACGCCTTGTTGTGATTCAACAACAATTTACCGTCAACGGTTTTCACCTTGGGCCGCCCCACCCGAAAAGCAAATTCACTTCCCTCCATGGCCTTGTTGAAGATAAGTGCCAGATCACGAGCGGTTGACTGCTGCCCCTCCGAGGTAAGACCGGTCGCGGTTTTGCAGATGGTATTGCTTGCACCGAGACTCCTGGCCTTGGCGGTCATCATGGCGGCGAATGCGCGCTCGGAGCCACCAACCTTCTCCGCCAGCGCGACACTGGCGTCATTGGCCGAGGCCAGCAACACGGCATTGATCAGATCATTGGCGGTATATGACTTCCGCGGATCCAGGTAAATCTTGGAGCGCGGCTGCCCGGCTGCCCGGCGACTGGGGGTGATCATCTCACCGTCGCGGAGATTCTCGATGGCCAGAAGACCGGTCAATACCTTGATGGTGCTGGCTGGCTGGCGGGCAAGGTCAGGATTCTGGGCAAAGAGAACCTCGCCGGTGGCACCATCCATGATGATCGCGCTCTGCGCGGAGAGCTTTTCATCGATGGGTAACGAGGCCCAACGCGACCGGCTCTTCTCCGCCGGGCGCGCAGCGGTGGTTGCCCGCGCCGGTTCTTTTTGCCCGTTCGTCAGCCGGATTGCGGTACGAGCGGTCTTTGCGCCGCCGTTATTATCTTCTGGGGTGAATTTATGACGTGAGGAGAGGTGCACCGACCGCTTACTGACAGTGCGGCTCTTGGCAAGCAAATCGCTTGCGGGAAACACGACGCTCAACAATACCAGTACTACGCATATCCTGACCGCGAGAAATCGCATAATAGACACTTCCCTTGCTGCTGTTTTCCTTGATCGGGAGAGAGACATTACAATTTAAAACAACTCACCGATAAAAAATCAAGAAAATATTGCAAATTCAAATCGCATCCTGTTGTTTTTCGGTTACAATACAATATCGAATCCGCACATCCACACATCATGGCGTATGCGGATTGGCACCACAATACTACATATGGATTCAACTACCAACCCAAAAAACACATATTTATTTACTTACTACAACCGCTGGGATGCCAAAAACCGGCCCCGCGCCATCACCCTCACCATTGCCGGCGAGACATATTCTCGCCGAGGCATGCGATATTCGAGTTAATACTTATGGTATCGGCCAAAAAGACTTTTAATGAAATTATTTTCGATACGAACATCTGCACATTCCACATTATCATCATGGGGGAACAAATAGCCCATCTGTCATTCACCATGGAAGACCATCTTCGTGCCCGCAAGATCATTGAATTAAATCGGAACAACAACATAATCAGAAAAAAACCATCAACAAACACCCCTGTCTGCAAGGAACTGTCGGAATACCTCGCCGGCCGACGACGCCATTTCGACCTGACCGCAAGCCCATTCTTTATCGACCGCGGCACCCCACTGCAACAACGAATCTGGCGCATGATCGCCGCCATCCCCTATGGCCGGACAAAAACCTACGGCGATATCGGACGCGCCCTCGGCAACCCGTCACTTGCAAGAGCGGTCGGCCAGGCGGCCAAGGCCAACCCCGTCGCCCTGATCATCCCCTGCCACCGGGTGACAGGAGCGCATGACCCCGGCGGCTTTACCGGCGGGACCGCAATCAAGAAACATCTTCTGCAACTGGAAATGGAAAACAGGCTGGAATGAGCCTTCAAGACACCACATGTCCGGTGAAGTACATAAACCGGGCGGCTGCGGTGGACAACCAAACAGCCAACGTCCTTACAACATATCAAAGATAGCCTGACTTACATCCTGCAACGGTACCACCTTGTCGGCGGCACCGAGTTCAATGGCCGCCTTGGGCATCCCGAAAACAACACAGCTCTTTTCGTCCTGGGCGATGGTCTTCGCCCCGGCCTCTTTCATCTTCAACAGCCCCTGCGCGCCGTCCTTGCCCATGCCCGTGAGCAGTACCCCCACCGCGTTGGCCCCGCCGTAGGCGGCCACCGAATTGAAAAGAACATCCGCCGCCGGCCGCTGATGACAGACCAACGGCCCGGTCTTGACATTGACATAGTACCGCGCACCGCTCCGCCGCATCACCATGTGGAAGTTGCCAGGGGCGAGAAGCGCCGTGCCGGGGACAATGGCGTCCCCGTCCTCGGCCTCCTTGACCCTGATCTGGCAGAGGCTGTCCAGCCGCTGGGCAAAGCTGGTGGTGAATTTGGCCGGCATGTGCTGCACAATAACGATCCCGGGCGTGGTGGGCGGAAACTTCATGAGCACTTCCTTGATCGCCTCGGTGCCGCCGGTTGAAGCGCCGATGGCGATAATCTTGTTGGTGGAGCGGGTCAGCGACAGCTGCCGTGGCGCGGCGGATGCAGACCGCCCTTGGGCATCCTGCGCCCGCTGCGCCATATTGACCCGCGAGGCGCCGCGAATCTTCTCCGCCAACTGCACGCTCATGTCCCCCACCGAATACGCGCTTCCGGGCTTTGAAATCACATCAATCGCGCCTATATCCATGGCCTCCATGGCCAGTACGCCACCCTCGGTGGTCAAGGAACTGACGATGATGACCGGCAGCGGGAAATACTTCATCAGCTTGCGCAGAAAGGTGATCCCATCCATCCGCGGCATTTCGATATCGAGGGTGACCACGTCAGGTTTCAGCCGGACAATCATATCCCGTGCCACATATGGGTCCGGAGCGGCGCCGACCACCTCGATATCTCTCTCGCGGGACAGCTCATCGCTGAACACCTTGCGCACTACGGCGGAATCATCGACAACCAGTACCCGTATTTTGCTCATATTCGCATCGCCTTCATGATTGAGGACTCCTGCCCACCACTACCGAGATCGCACACGCACGGCCGTCTTAAGCCGTTACCATATCGTAAACCAGCCACAGATAGCCGAATGAGGTTCTAAATACATACAAGCCGAGATCGGCGATAATTGCCTCCGGCGTGAAATCGCCAACCATCCGCGCCTGCGGAATGGCAAGGGCGCACTCACCGGCCGGATCGATCCGGCCGAGCATGCTGCCCACTGCCATGTTCACTGTCTCGCGCACGGTATCGACGATCTGACCCTCACTCAATTCGCCCTCCGGCTCGCCAAGAAAATTCGCGGCGATGGAGCGGGCGAGCGTCAACGGGAAATAAAACCGCAGCTCTCCGCTTTTGCCACCGCCCACATAGCTGATTTCCGCCGCGACGAAATCCTTGCCCGCCGGCCATTCTGCCCGAGACGGAATGGCGTCCATCGGCTCAAGCAAGGTGAAGAACATCGTTTCAAACACCTCGGCCAACGCCAAACCGACCGCCTGTTTCATCCTGTCATCCATACCGCAGCCTCCCGCCGCCAGCAAAGAACACACATCCCGCCCAACCCCAACCCCGCTGCATGCTTCTAAAAATCCATGTCCTCGTCAGCTTCCTCGACCGGCGGTGCTGCCGGAATCTCCTTCATCCGTTGCGCATAGGCGCTTTCCAGGACATCGGTAAGAATCATCTTGATGGTTTCCGGCAAGAACGGCTTTTTCACATAGCCGCTGGCGCCCAGCGCCTCCGCCTCGTCCATCCGCGCCTGACTGGCCTCGGTGGTGATGATGATCACCGGAATATTGCTGTACACCTCCTCGGCCTTGATCCGTTTCAGAAACTCGATACCGTTCATCTCCGGCATATTGATATCAGAAAGAATGACATCAACCCAACTTTCCTCAAGGACCGCCAAAGCCTCCTTGCCGTTGCCGGCTTCAAGAAATTCGCCAATGGGCACCCCGCTCATCCCCACCACTTTCCTGATCGCCGCCCGCATGGTTTCGGAATCATCAACCACAAGGATATTAAACATACCTGCCACTCCTCTTGTAAGACTCTTGCCGGATGGACAAGTCCGTCCGCGCCGCCCACTGCAAATTCGGTGCACACCCCGGCCGCTGCTGCCGACCGGCAATGCCACCCTCAATTCAAATGCAACAACTCCTGTGCCCGATCCATCTCGCCGACCAGATCGGCCATGTGCAGATCCAGATCAACCTGGGTAATCCCGAACCGCTTGATGCCGTCGCCGTGCAAACTGGTCGCCAGCCCGTCCGCGCCGGCACCGATCCCCATGGAAACAACCAGCGCGTTGCTGAGCGCCACCAGGGCGGTCAAGGGATCCTGCTGCAGGGCATCCGGGTTATGGTGCTGCTTGACGGCCATGATCATCTCGGGCGGGAATTCCCATCTCTTCAGCACCAGGGCGCCGATCTCCGCATGGGTCGCGCCCAGCGCCTCTTTCTCGGCCTGCTCGAAGGGGATATTCTCCCGCACCACCCGGCCCATGATGTTCTTGAAATCCTCGGCGACAAAGGCGCTCAGAAAACGCTTGCCGATATCGTGCAGCAGCCCGGCGGTGAAAGCGATGCCGGCGTCCACGTCCTTGACATGCCGCACCAGCAGTTTGGCCATGATCGCCGTCGCCACCGAATGCCGCCAGAGTTCACCCTGTTCAAGCTGATAGCCTGCGGCCACATTGCCCTGATAAAACTGCGCGCTGCTGCTGGCGATCATGATGTCCTTCAGGGCCTCATGACCGATCAGCACCAGCGCCTCGTCGAGGGAGGAAACCTTGCGCGGCAGACCGAAATAGGAGGCGTTGCAGATCTTCAGGACGTTGGCGGTAATCGCCTGATCGTACTGGATGACCTCGGCCAGCTGGCGGGCGGTGACGGCCGGGTTTTCAACCAGCTCCAACACCCGTTGCGCGACCTTGGGGAAGGGCGGAACATCGCGGACCAGATTCAGGATTTCTTCCAGGCGACTCATAATTCAAACTCCCCCCGACCGGATACCTTGAGGATGGTTTTGCCCGTGCCGACATGCAGACTGATGGTCCGATTGACGGTGCCGCCGATATCCTCCTTGGTGATCATCACCTTGTTCTTCCACAACATCTGCCGCAGAATCATATAATTACGCTTGCCGATATTGAAAACCTCGGCGGCGTCCATCACCTGCGATCCCCCCACCGCCTTGACCAGCATCCGGCTCTTGATGGCGCCGTATTTGTACGCCTCCTTGAACAGCAACGGGATGCCGGTGCTGGCGAACATGAACGGTCTGGATTCAGCGCGCCCCTTGTCGAGGCTGGCGTCCGGCAACATATAATGCAGCATGCCGCCCACCTTGGCAACGGGGTCCCAGACGACAAGCCCGATACAGGAACCCAGCGAATAAGTAATCAGCGTATCCTCGGGATTGTTGCTGACCTTCATATCCGATATGCCGACAACTATCTTCATGCAACCAAATCCCTTAACAAAAGATCAAACCCTGCAAACGAAAAATCCATCGCAGGCGTAAGCGTCATTTCCGGTACGCCGTGGAGGCCACCTGCGCGAACCTGTGGTTGATGCTGGTCAGACTCTCGGAATGGCCGATGAACAGGTGGCCACCGGGGGCGAGACATCGATAGAATTTGTCCACCAAGGCTTGCTGGGTGGCGGAATTGAAATAGATCATCACGTTCCGGCAGAAGATGATGTCCAACGACTCCTGGCACGGCAGTTCATCCATCAGATTGAAACGCTCGAAACTCACCTTGCGGCGCAGCTGTTCCTTGATCCGAACTAAACCCTCACTCTTGCCCATGCCCCGCTGAAAAAACCGTTTCAAAAAAGCCTTTGGCACCTTGGTGACCCGATCCTCGGGATAAACCCCGCGCTGTGCCTGGGCCAGCACCTTGGTCGAGATGTCGGTGGCCTTGATCCGATACTGCATGCCGGGATTTTGCGCGATGAAATCCTCCATGACCATGGCCAGGGTGTAAGGCTCTTCCCCCGACGAACAGGCCGCCGACCAGATGGTGATCCCCTGCCCCCGGCCCCGGTTTTCGGCGTGATAGGCAGGCAGAACGACGTTCGTCATGTAGTCGAAATGGGCGTTTTCCCGGAAAAAACTGGTAAAATTTGTGGAAACGCTGTCGATCAGGTGAACAAGCTCGGTCCCGGACTGATCACGGGTCACATACTCGTAATAATCCTTGAAGGAATCAATGCCGGTGGCCCGCAATCGCTTGCCCAACCTGGCATTGAGCAACTCTTTCTTTTCCGATTTGAGATGGATGCCGCATTTGGCAAAGATAAGGGCGCTGAATTTTGAAAACTGCGCATCCGTCAGTTTGGCGCTATCGAAAACCATTACTTCCTATACTCCCGACAACATCCAAGCCTTTCCGAACAAGCAGTCCGGTGCCGACCGCCAACACCGACCCCGCGCTTCATTCCGGTCGCGTCCACCAGCAGGGGCCGAAGCCCCTTACATGGCCTCAAACCCCGCCAACTCACCGGTGCCGATGATCCGATCCGCATCCAGAAGTATCTTGACATCACCCTTGATCTTGGCCATGCCGAGGATGAAAGCGGTCTCGGTGCTGCCGCCGAACGCGGGCGGCGGCTCGATCTCCTGACCGGAAACATTCAGCACCTCGGAGACGGAATCAACCAGCATGCCGACCTGAACGGCCGCGGATTCGCCCTGTACCTCAACGACGATAATACAGGTCCGCTCGGTGTACGCCTCGGTCTCCATCTCGAACTTCAAGCGCAGGTCCAGCACCGGAATTACCCGCCCGCGCAGGTTGATAACCCCCTTGATGTAGGACGGCGTATGCGGCACGGCGGTAATCTCCATCAGGCCGATGATCTCCCGAACCTTCAAGATGCCGATGCCGTACTCCTCCTTGCCGAGCGCAAAGGTCAGATATTTTCCCTCCAACTCATGCACCCCCCCTACACTCTCACTGCGTACCTCTTCCGCTGCTGCTTGCATAGACTTGCCTCCTCAACTCGTTTCTGTATCCGCTCCAGCCCAAAAACACCCGCGGCGGCTAAAACATCTCGCCCTCTGCGGTGGCCGCCGCCTCGGCGCTGCTGCGCTCTATCGCCAGCAGGCTGGCGAGATCCAGGATCAAACCGACCCGGCCGTCGCCCAGGATCGTGCCGCCGGCCACGCCCTTGGTATCCTTGAGATAGCCGCCAAGGCTCTTGATAACCACCTCCTGCTTGCCAAGCAACTCATCGACCATCAAGGCCCGCTGCACACCTTCGTTTTCAACCACCACCACCAATGCCTCGCAGGGATCGGTATAGGTCGGCTCAACGCCGAATATCTCGTAGAGACGGATAATCGGCACCAGCCGATCGCGGATCATCAACGCCTCCCCCTTGCCGTAGACGGTGTTGTACTCCTCCCGCTTCGGCCGGATGGACTCCTGAATGGCAATGGTCGGGATGATATACCGCTCCATGCCGATTCTCACTATGATGCCATCGATAATGGCCAGGGTCAACGGCAAACGGATGGTAAAGATCGACCCCTTGCCCGCCTCACTGCTCACATCGACCTTGCCGCGCAGTTTCTCGACGGCCTTTTTGACCACATCCATGCCGACGCCACGCCCGGAAACATCGGTGATCTTGTCGGCGGTGGAAAATCCCGGCAGGAAAACAAGGTTCTGGATATCATGGTCGGTGAGGTTGTCGCCCTCGCTGATCAACCCGCGCTCCAGCGCCTTCTTTCTTATCTTGGGGGTATTGAGACCCTCGCCGTCATCCTCGATCTCAATGACGATGTTGCCGCCCTTCTGGTAGGCGCGCAGATAGACGGAGCCGGTCCGCGGCTTGCCGACCTTCTCCCGCGCGTCCGGCGACTGCACGCCATGATCGACGGAGTTGCGGATCATGTGTACCAGCGGATCATAGATGGAATCGACCATGTTGCGGTCGACCTCGGTCTCCTCGCCGACCATGATCAGATCCACGGTCTTCCCGGTTTTCTTGGAAAGATCCCGGACCAGACGGGTCATCTTCTGAAAGGTCTGCCGGATCGGCACCATCCGCATGGCCATCGCCGTCCGCTGCAGCTCGGTGGTGATCCGGGCGAGCTGCGAGAAATCCCGGTTCAACTTGGGATCGGCCAGCCGTGACACCAACGGATTCTGGCGGACCAGACTCTGCATGATCACCAGTTCGCCCACCGCGTTGACCAGGCCGTCGAGTTTGTCGATATCCACCTTGATGGATTCGCCGATCCGACTGCGGGCGGCCGGGCCGTTGGCGCGCGCGGCGGCGGGCTGGGAACCGGCCGCCGGCTGGGCGGCTGCGGACGACCTGCCCTGCGGCGCCACCGCCGGCGGGACATCCGCCTCCGCTTCGGCAGAGCTGCTCTCCTCGTCCTCCTCATCGAGCTGGAGGACGGCAGGGGCGGCCTCACCCTGCCCGCTCTGCACCGCCTTCACCCGCTCGACGAACTGGCTGATGCCGTAATCACGGTAGACATCCGGCCCCTTCTCCAACACATCCTTGACGTTCTGCACCATCTCCCGCAGATAATCACCGACCCCCAATACCACGTCGATCACGTCCGAATCCATCTCCCGCTTGCCGTTGCGGACATCATCGAGAAGGTTTTCGGTGATATGGGAAAGCTCGTTGATCTTCTTGAGATTCAGAAAGCCGGACACGCCCTTGATGGTATGGAAGGTCCGGAAGATGTTATTGATGATGTCGCTGTTGCCGGGATCCTGCTCGAGATCGAGGATATTCACCTCGATGGATTCAAGATGCTCGAACGACTCGGCGACGAATCCGGCCAGCAGATCCTTGTCCTGCAGAAAATCAAGATCAACGGCGCCGCCCTTCTCCGCCTTGGCCGAAGCGGAGGGCGCGGCTGGTTCCGGCGCCGGAGGGGCGGCCGGGGATTGGGCGGCGGCAGGCTCCGCCTCACTGGGGGGCCCCGCCTGTTCTTCGACCGCAAAGCCGACCGCGGTCATATTCTCGCGGAAGAGCCGGTTCGCCGCCTCATCGACCTCGCCACCCTTACGCGCGACCTCCTGCATCTGGACGACACACTGCCCCAGCCGGTCGAAATTCTCTGCAGAATCGGGCAGATCACCCATGATGATCTTCTGCAGGGCGGCGTTAAAGCTCTTCGCCATCGACAGGATCATCCCCTGCCCCTCCTGCTTGCCGGCCTCGGCGACCAACTGCTCCGTCAACTCTAGCAGCGCGCCTACCACGGAGAGATCCCCCGGCTCAACCATCAAGATATTCAGAGCCATATCGTCCAGGTATTCAGACAGCTCCCTTGCAATCTCAGCCATGCGCTTACTCCTTGGGCCAAATAAGGATGTACCTCATTTCTATGCACCGCCCGCCTGCGGCGTAATCAGCATACAACGTACAGATTTCAAAGACTATATCATACTCATGATGTCATCAAGAAAAAGAAAGAGGAATAATTACTTTCCGGCTATGCCGTTACCATAGCAACCGGTCGCCACCGTCAACAGGCGGCCTGCCCGTCTTGGCGGATCCATCGGTGTTGGTGGACGGCCCCTCAGCCACGAGGCGCAGCTGCGCCTCGACATTCTGCAGATTCCCGGCAACCTTATCCACCAATTCCACATAGGGGTACTTGTCGAGGATGGACTGCAAGATCTCCCGCGACTGCAGGAGCAGTTCCTTTTTCTGGGCGATGTCAGCCGTCCGCCCCGCCCGGAAGAAAAGGGATGCCCCTTCCTGGCGCATCTTGGCGGCGGCAAGGGCCGCGGCCTCGCCTATCTTCTCCCGCGCCCGCACATCCACCGTGGTCCCGAACAGGGAAGAAAAAACCGTGATCGCCTCATCAAACCGCTCCGCATCGAGCAGACGCTCGGCCTCGCGCCAGCGCTCCTGCAGTATCTGCTCGACATGGCCCCGCTGCTCCGCCTGCACCTGCGTCGACAAGACCACCACCTCATCCATGGACTTGCGGACCACCTCGATCATCTCCGCGGGCAGATCCTGATCGGCCAGGTCTTCGAGCCTGGTCAGGGCCTGCGCATACTGACGGGCCTCAACCAGGCCGTCAACCTCGCGCAACCGGTCGCCAACCCAGGCCCGGGCCTCATCCTCGACCCGGCTGAGCAACTGCCGCGCCTTGACGGCGTAGCTGCCCCCGGGGTAGGAGTATTCGAGCCGCGCCACCCACATCTTCAACTCCCCGGGCACCCGCTTGCCGTCAAAGGTCAGATAGGCACGCAACGCCTCGGCATAGCTGTTCATTTCCCCGATGCGGCGGTCGGCGCCCGCCAGGAGGGCAAGCTGCTCCCGTGCCCACTCCTTTTCCTTCTGCTGGGCGCCGAAAGCGGCAAGCAGCGCCTCATAGCCCTTCGCCGCCTCCTTGCGCTTGCCGCCGGCCAGTTGCAGGTCGGCCACCAGCCGCCGCAGTTGCCAGGTGTCAAAATCGCGGTATTCGGCAACAATCTTCAGCAATTCGGCGAGAGCGGCATCGACCTGATTGGTCCGCAGCAGGGCCATCGCATACGCCTGCCGCACCCTGACATCGACCGCCGCCCCGGACGCGATCCCGGCGTAGGCGGCAAGCGCCTCCTGATACCGCCCCGTGCGGACCGCCTCCAGCACCTGACGGCCGCGGCTTTCGGCATCGCTCACGGACCCTTTTGCGGCAACCGGTTTCTCGATCTGCTCCCGCAGCAGGACCCGGCAACCGCTCTCCTGAAAGGCAAAATCCGCCTCTGCCACCTCCCAGGACTCCTGTAAAACGGCCTCCCGCTCGCCGTCGGCGACGATCCGGCGCTGCAACCGGCCGTAGTCATCGTACAGCGCTTCAACGCGCTGCAGACAGTCATACCAGCCGTCCGGCAAGGCCTTAGTCCCGCTCACATCCTCGGCCATCATCCGGTCGGTGACCGTGCGCCAGCGGGAAAGCTCTCCTTCATATACCGCCGACCGGCGGGCGACCTGTTCGAGGCCAAGCCCCTTGCCATCACCCGCGGCAACGGATACGGGAACCGGTTGCGGGGCGGGCGAGAGAGCCGGCGGCTCGGCAACTGGCTCGGCAGCCCGACCGGACACGGCAGGTGCCACGGCAACCACCGGCTGCGGCGCGGCGGCGGGCGGGCGAACCTGGACCGGTTTCGCCAAACACCCCGCCCCGGCCAAGGCAAAGGTTGCAAGCAACAACCCGCTGTTCTTGTAACGCTGCCAACTCATAAACCGCTCTCCTCGGAATCCTCGGAATCCCCGGACTCCCCGGACCGCCAAAACGGCAGGAAAAATCTTGTCGGCGTCAACCCGTCCGCGGTCTGGGTCCCGAAGGTGACCACCGTCGCAGGCGTGCCGGCGTTGCCGACCGCGACAACCCCGCCCCGTTCCGCATCAACCGGCACCTCGATCTGGCCGACGCTCTCATACCGCAGGGGAACCACCGGCTTGGCGGCGAAATAGAAATCGACCACATCCATGTTGCCGGCGTAATCCCGCTCCAGGATAATACTTTTCGCCAACTCGGTCCAGAGCGGCAACGCCCCGGTGGAGCCGGTTATATGGGTGGTGGTACGCTGCATGGGGGCGTTGTCGTCAAACCCGACATAGGCGGTCACCACATACCCGCCCTGCAGCGAGGCGCAGTTTTTCGTGCCCCCGCCGGCGGGCACGACCCCGGCAAAGGCGGCATTGGTATAGCGGTTGGCGGTGCCGGTTTTGCCGATCACCGGCCAGACCAGCCGCAATTCGGAGAGCTGCTCCTCCTTGATCGGATCACGGCTGTGCAACAGGAGGTTGGTCGCCGCATAGTTGCCGGTGCCGAAACGGACCACGTTGCGCATGATATCGCTGACCGCCACCGTCACGGCAGGCGCAACCACCTGCCGCCGCGACCGTTGCGGCGCGAAAATGACCTCGCCGTCGCTGTTCTCCACCCGATCGATGATGGCGATGGCGTCGCCGAGTTCGCCGACCTCGTTGCGGAAGGTGTTGCCGCCGGCCATCGCCTCGTAGACCCGGCTCACCTCGAGCAGGCTGATCACGTTGGAGCCAAGGGGGAACGACAACACCGGGTCCAGCTTGCTCTCGATCCCGAGCTCCCGGCTCAGGGCGATCATGTAGCGCAGGGCCACCAGCACCCGGAAATCCTGCACCTGATGCAATACCTCCGGCTCATAGGCGGGCAAGGCGGCAAGGGCGGTGTATTCGCTCTCGATGAGCGACCGCAACTGATCCAGGGTGGCGACGCTCAGCCGCCCCTCGATGGACACCTGCCGCCAGAATTGCTGCCGACCGGCCTCGTCCATCCCGGCCAGCCGCTCCCGCAACGCGCCGCCGCTCACCGGCTGCCATTCGCCGGAGGCCGGCGCACCGCCGTAACGGTACCGATCATCGTCCCGGTGATGATACAACACCCCTTCCCGCGACGGCACCCTGTCGCCGGTCGGCGCGGCCTCCGCCTCCCCGGCCGCCATCCTTTGCTGCAAGGCGGCGAGATTATCACGCAGGGCAAAATAACGCAGCGCGTTCCGCTTCAATATCTCCCGCCGCAGGGCGAACTCGTCCACCTCCTTGCGATTGGCGGCGCCGGCGGCCTCCCGCGCCACCCTGCCCATGAAAACGTTGAAATCAAGCCCGTACGGCAGATCCTGCAACGCTTCATACTCGGCGGTGCGTCCGGCGAAGAGAATATCCGGGCCAAGCCGCCGCACCGCCCTGGCAAAGGCCACCCGGCGGAGAACATTCTGGTCGACCACCACCCCCAGTTCATCGCGGATCCGGCGCTTGTAGGCCTGATACGCCTCCCCCTCCGCCATGGCCAGCCCGAGATGCTCCGTCAACTCCTTGAACTGGGCCGGCGACAGCCGGTCGCAGAGATGGTAGAGCAGCCAGACCGTGGCCACGTTCTCGGAATGGACGCCGGCCCAGCTCATGGACACCCGCTCATAGGGGCTCTGATGATCCGGACGCGGGAAATAGGCCTGTTTCTGATAGGAAAAGACGGCCCGGCGGTTGTCGAGCGCATCGGCGCTGTTCCAGCCGAGCTGCAGGGCGGCGCAATAGACCAGCGGCTTGACCACCGAGCCCATGGAGCGCTTGGCGCTCACCGCCCGGTTGTAATAATGGTTTTCGAACCCGCCGGCCATGGCGCGGATGGAGCCCTCCTTCATGATCAGCATCGCGCCCTGCAGCTTCGGATACTTGGCCAGCTCCAGCAGACAGACGTTGGCAATCGGATCGATCTCACGCACCTGTACGAACACCCGATCGCCCACCGCCAGCTGGGCAAGCATGTGGCGCATCTCCTTCTCGCCGGCCTGGGTCCAGCGCTGCTGTTCATAACGCGCCAGCGACTCGGCCAGCGGCATCAGGCCGTCCCGGTCGATGCGCCCGACAAGCTCGGTGCCGACCCCGAAGGAGACGGTCACCACCGGCGCGGCGGCATCGATGGCGTCGATCTTCCCGAACAGCAGCGCCCCCTTCTCGATGGCCGAGGCGCCCCGGTTGCCGGGCAACGCCTTGTATTCTCGCTGCACCGTGTTCCGCTCAAAGCCCCGCATCCGTACGTCCAGCCGCGAGAGCTCCTGCTGCATGTCGCGGAGCCCCTGCTCCTGCAAATCGCGCTCCACCGTGGTCACGATCCGGATCCCGGAGGTGGCGACGTTGTCGATGCCGTGCTCCCAGAGCGCCTCTTCAACCTCCGGGCTGTCCAGCGCATCCTTGACCAGATCCATGACGGTGTTGAGGGAATAGGACATCTTGCCCTGCCGGAAGGGGACCTCCCGACGGATGGCCGCCTGATACTGACCGGCGTCGATCATCTTCAGGGCGTACATCTGCGCCAGCACATAGCCGGTCCGCCGCTTGGCGAGCGTCCGGGCCTTGGCCATCGCCGCATCGTCACGCTTGATGAACGGATTATAGGTGTTGGGGCTCTTGACGCTGCCGGCGATGAAGGCGCATTCGACCAGATCGAGCGCCGCCACCGGCTTGTCGAAATAGTAGCGCGAGGCAACAC
>JAOUHH010000228.1 GCA_029865195.1 Desulfobulbaceae bacterium | reverse complement strand
TTGCTGGCCCCAGGCTTTCAACCACCATGCCGATGACCTGATTGACCCTACCCCGCGTGGATATCAACGAAACATCTTGGGCAGCCTGAATGGCTCTGGAGAGATTCATGGGAACAGTACCGTTGGACGTCGTGACTTCTTATTCCGCAACCACGTCTGGGTCGGCCGCGGCATCGGGCGACGGCAAATCCGCGGGCGTTGCCGCGACTTGCTGCGGAGACACCTCCGGTGCCACCGCCACGTCCGGCCCAACCGCCACGGGGCCGCCTTGCGCATCCCCGCTGCCGGCAAAGGCGGCACGGAAGGCCAGTTCGACCGCATCGTAAAGCTTTTCCCGGGCATGGTCGAGGGAGGCGTCCACATCACCGAAATCGGTTTCCAGAAAACAGCCCCCCTCCTCGATGGAGCCGTCCTCCATCAACTCGATACGCCGTTTCCCTTCCAAAAGAGCGGGATTGACCAGGCTTGCCTCCCTGATCCGGCTGAAATCGTCGGGATGGAGATGCACCCTGACCACCGATTTTTCGACCACAAACGACAAGGCCCGCTGCAGGCAGGCCTGGATAACGCGCGGATTCGTCGACACCTCATGGTGGACCAGCCGATCCACCATGGTCGTTACCGGGAGCAGCAACTCCTCCTCGTAACGGCTGTTTTTTTCCGTCAATTGATTCTTGATCGCGGCCATCACCGTGTCGAGCCGCCGCAACCCTTCGGCATACGATTGCTCTCCGGCGGCCCGCCCAGCCTCCTCGCCCCTGGCAAAGCCTTTCGTGTAGGCCTCCTCCTCGATCCGGGCACCTTCCGCCCTGGCATTGGCGAGCATCTCCTCACCCTGACGCCTGATCTCCGCCTCCATCTCCCGCAACTGCTGCTGCGGGTCAACCGGTGGTTTGGCGCCCGGCCCTTCACCGGACTGCTCCCAGAAGGAAACCAGCGACATGAATCCGTCCCGCGAGGGCGGCGCAGCCTTCTTGACGCCGGACACCGCACCCTTGACGGGTGCTTTGCGGGGATCAGACATATTCGTCCTCTCCGCCGCCCTGCATCAGCTGAATCTTTCCTTCCTGCTCCAGGCGCTTGGCGATCTTGAGAATCGACTGCTGGGCCCCCTCCACATCCTTGACCCGGACCGGACCCATGATTTCCATGTCCTCCTGCAACATCTCCACCGCACGCGAAGACATGTTCTTGAAGACTTTTTCCTTCAACCCCTCGGAGGCGGTCCGCATCGCCAGTTTGAGATCGTCGGTGCTGACCTCCTTGAGAATGGCCATGATCCCGCGATCGTCAACGTTGAGGAGATCCTCGAAGACGAACATCAGGCGGCGGATCTCATCGGCAAGGTTTTCACGCTGCTCCTCGACGCCCTCCAACACCATGGCCTCCAGGGCCCGGTCGGCGTTGTTGAGGATCTCGGCCACCGCTTCAACACCGCCGAGCCGCTGTCCTTCCATGCCTTCCACCGACAGCAGTTCATCCTGAAGAACCCGGTCGACATCGACGAGGATTTCGGGGCTGACCTTGTCGAGCTCGGCCATCCGCATCACCACCTCGACCTGCACATCCTCCTTCAACTCGGCGAGAACCGCGGCCGCCTGGGATGGATCGAGAACCGCCATCACCAAGGCGATGGTCTGGGGATGCTCGTTGCGCAGAAAGTTGGTCAGAACCTTGGGCTCGAGCTTGCGCGCCTTCTGGAACAGGGTCAGCTTCCAGTCGGAACGAATCTCTTCCAGGATGGTGGTCGCCTTGTCGGCATTGAGGGCGCGCTTGAGCGCCTGCTCCAGCAGGTCGTTGCCAGAGAGATAGAGATCCTCGCTGCCGGCGTCGGTTTTGAACTCCGCCAGCAGGGCGGCCACGTCATCCTTGTCGACATGGTCGATCTTGGCCATCTGCCGGCCGACGATCTTGATCTCTTCCTCTTCAAGCCGCTTGAAAACCTGCGAGGAAAAATCCTCTCCCAGGGTCAGCATGAAAATCGCGGCCTTTTCAGGGCCGGTGAGGTTTGAGGAAGACCCTTCCTTTTTCTTCGCCATGACCTATAGCTCCTCACGCAACCAGCGTCTTACCAAATCGGCGGCACGCGCCGGGTCACTCTGGGCCAGTTTGAATATCTTTTCCTGATCGGAAAGGGCGCGCGGCACCAGAGAGAGATCCTCCTCCTCCTCGCCGGTCACCAACTGCCGCGCGGACCGCTCAGCCATCTCGGCGGCCCGCTGCGCCTCCACCTGCTTCACCGACAGCAACCGGAAGAAGGGGCGCACCACGAAGAGCAGGAAGGCAACCCCGATCAGCAGGTAGATCAACGGCATCGCCAGCCGTTCGACCAGCTCGCGCCATTTATCCATGGGGTCGGGACCGGGTTCCTGTACCGTGGAGAGTGCAAACGACATGTTCACCACCTCCACCTGATCGCCGCGTTCCTCGTCATAGCCGATGGCATTGCGGACGATTTTCGCCAGGGATTGCATCTCCTGCTGGCTCCGCGGCGAATACTTCTTGGTCACCTTGCCGTCCTTGTCGACCTCATCGGCATAGTTGCCGTCAACCATCACCGCCACCGACAACCGCTTGACAGCGCCGGTTGCCTCCTGCACCTGCTTTGTCACCCGGCTGATCTCGTAATTGCGGGTGACATTGTTGCGACGGTAGCCGCTCGCCCCGCTCGTGTTCTCGCCGCTCTCGGCAAAGGTGGCCAACTCGCCCTTCACCCCGGGGATGCCCGACTGCTGCGCGCTGCCGCTATTATCATCTTCCTGCAGCATCTGCTCACTGCGCACCACCTGCCCCTCAGGGTCAAAGCTCTCCTCGGTGACGTTGGTTCGACTGAAATCCATCTCCGCCGTCACCCGAGCCCGGACATGGCCGACGCCGACCGCTTCCTCCAGCATGGACTCCACCTTTTTGCGGAGTCCATCCTCGATCTTTTGCTGATACTCGAGTTGGGTGGCGGTCAACAGGGCGGTCTCGTCGCCTTCCTTGCGGAAGAGGAGGCGGCCGGCGGTATCCACCACGGTGATGTTTTCAGCGGTCAGCCCCGGCACGGCGCTCGCCACCAGATGCACGACACTCTGAATCTGATTCTGGGAAAGCGTTGTTCCCCGGCGCAGCCGTACGCTTACCGAGGCGGTGGGCGGTTTCTCATCCTCGATGAAAACCGATTCCTTGGGAGTGGCGATATGGACCCGCGCCTCGTCAACCTGATCGAAGGTCCGGATGGTCCGGGCAAGCTCGCCCTGCAGGGCCCGCTGATAATTCAGCCTCTGCACGAAATCCGTGGTGCCGAGGCTGGTCTTGTCAAAGATTTCGAAACCGACGCCGCCGCCGCGCGGCAACCCCTCGCCCGCCAAGGTCAACCGGACCTCATAGACCTGCGCCGCCGGCACCATGACGGCATTACCACCGCCGGAGATCTGATAGGGGATCCGCTGTTCCTTGAGACGCGCCACCACCTCGGCGGCATCCTCCTGGGTAAGGCCGCTGAAGAGAACCTGATAGTTGCCGGTATCCTCGCCACCGCCCCGGAAGGCAAGGGTCATGAGTCCGCCGACCAAGGCGACAAGCACCACCCCGGCAATAATCTTCTGGGTCATGTTCAACCCGGAAAACATTGCCCCGATCTGTCCAAAAACATCCTTGGCCGCTGCCATCAATTCACCTTTCCCGCCTCAACCCCGGCCGCCTGTCGGCGGCAAATCAAGCCAATCCATCCGGGCGATTATAACGGCGTTCTCATGATCTCTTTATAGGCATCAAGCACCTTGGCCTGCACCTTGGTGGCGAGCCGGAAGGTGATCCCCGCCTTTTCCATGGCGATCATGGTCTCATGGATATTGGCATGCTCGCCGCTGGCCAGCCCAGCCACCAGGGCATTGGCCTCATTCTCGCTGTTGTTCACCGATTCCATGGCTTCCCGCAAGACCTTGCCGAACCCACCGCCGGCAGACTCCCCACCCGTGGCCTTGCCGACACCGGCGGTAACGCCGCTGTTGCCCAATCCCTGAATCGTCATGTTACTCATCACAACCTCCTCGCGCACGGAAGATCAATTCCGCCGGCCGTTAGCGACTGATATCCAAAGCCTTGAGCGCCATGCTCTTGGCGGCGTTGAGCGCCGTCACGTTGGCCTCGTAAGCCCGGCGGGCGTTCATCATGTCAACGGTCTGCTCGACCATGTTGACATTGGGCATCTTGACAACGCCGTTGGCGTCGGCATCGGGATGCGACGGGTCATACACCTCCCGGAACGGCGCCTTGTCTTCCACCACCTTGACCACCTCAACCTGCCGCAGCCGCTCGTGACTCGACTGCAAGGTATCCTGAAAGGATTTTTCCAGCGGGGTGGCGGCAAAAACCACCGACTTGGCCCGATAGGGCCCGCCCTCGATGGTTCTGGTGGTGTTGGCGTTGGCCATATTCATGGCCGTGATATTAAGCCTGGTGCGCTCGGCCTTCAAGGCGGA
>JAOUHH010000227.1 GCA_029865195.1 Desulfobulbaceae bacterium | reverse complement strand
CCCATTTGCCCTTGATGAACTGAATGATGCAGATCCGCAGGCCATGGCCCGCGGCCCGCACCGCCTGCCCGAGGGCGGCGGTGGTTTTGCCCTTGCCGTCGCCGGTGTAGAGGATGACGAGACCTTGGTTTTGCATGGGGCTCTCCTGCGGAGGGGGGAACAAAAAAAGGGCCTAACTTGCCGGAAGTTAAACCCTTGTCTGGTATGTGAATGGTGGGCGATACGGGATTCGAACCTGTGACTTCCACCGTGTGAAGGTGGCACTCTAACCACTGAGTTAATCGCCCACGTGCAGAGAGTTACTTACCGCATCGGGGGGCGAATATCAACCCCTTTAGCGGTTTTCGACGGCCGGCGGCGAGGTGGTGGCAAAGAGCTGCAGCTGCTCCCGGTAGTAATCGCGGTTGTCCGGGGCGCGGGCCAGGGCCTGTTCCTCGGTGGCGATGGCCTGTTGCCGGTCGCCGGTGAACCAGTAGGCGCGGGCCAGGGTGTCGAGGATGTGGCTCACCGGGGCGAGGGCGGCGGCTTTCTGCGCCAGCGCCAGGGCGCGCGCCGGGTCGCGGAGGGCGGTGTTGTCGGCGGTGAGCAGGAGCCAGGCGAGATTGTTGAGGGTTTCGTGGCCGTCGGGAGCAAGGCGCAATGCCTGCTCGTAGGCGTGGATCGCCTCCGGGTACCGCTTGCGTTCGTGCTGCAGGTCGCCGAGGAGATGGTGCCAGAGCGGGTCGGCGGGGTTCTCTCCGATCTTTTGTTCGATCACCGCCTGGGCGAATTTCTCCCGGGGGGCGCCGTCGAGCAGGTTGGCCGGCATCTTCCAGAGCAGAAGCCCGGCCGTGGCCGCCGCCAGCAGGTAGAGGGCGAGGGTGAGGGCGACCTTGCGGTGGTGGCGTCTGATCAGGCCGCGGTTCCTTTCGCAGCGGAGCAGAAAATCCACCCGCTGGCCGATGCCGAAATGGTGCCAGCTCGGCAGGTCGCGGATGTTGCCGGAGAGCCAGGCGATCTTTTCGAGCACCATGATCAGGGGGCGGCTGTCGGCCATGGCCGTGAAGACGTGGAGGTCGGCCTGACGCTCGAAGTTGCGCATGAAGAAGCCGAACACGTAGCGGAAGTACACCAGCATCAGCAGCAGCATCGGGACAACGGCGGCGATGGTGAGGGCGTCGCCGGGCGAACGGCCGCTGAAGCGGACAAGGGTGTAGAAGAGATTGGAGTTGAGCAGCAGATAGAGTGAGGGGTAGGTGCTCAGCTGGGCGAAGATGAGGAAGCCCGCGAAGAAGAGGATGTACAGCTGCAGATGATGCCGTTTGACATGGCCGATCTCGTGGGCGAGGACCGCGTCGATCTCCTCCCGGCTCATGGCCGCGAGCAGGCCGGGGGTGATGAGCAGATACCGGAAGCGGCGGGTGAGGCCCATGACCCCGGCGGTGAGCATCCGTCCTTCGAACAGCGGCCAGAGCAAGATGTCGGCGTAGGCCAGGTTTTGGCCCCGGCAGAAGGCCTCGATCCGTTCGCGTTCCTCGCCCGGCGGCAGCGGCGTGCAGCCCCAGAGGCGGGTGACGATGGCCGGAAAGATCAGGGCCATGAGCAGAAAGAGAGCCAGGAAGAGGGTCGGTTCGCCCCAGGGGGAGGCGAGGAAGTCCTTGATCGCGGGCAGGGATGATGCCTGCAGCAGGTCGGAGAGCAGCGAGAGGATAAGCCAGGGCAGGATGGTCGGCAGATTGGCCTTGAGGTTGGAGGCGACAAACGACGCCGCCCGGTAGTGGCGGCCGAAAACCAGCCCGTAGCTTTTGCGTGCCTCGAGCCAGATCAGGGCGAGGTAGCCGAAAAAAAGAAAAATGCCGCCGAGGTGGCCGAGGGTCGGCAGGGTATCAAGCCAGGGCAGGCGAGAGAAATAGAACTGGCAGTCGAGCAGGTAGACGTCCACGGCGATGGCGGCGATGGCCAGGATCGACAGCCGCTGTTCCATGGCAAAATAGCGTTCTGCCTGGCGGATCCGGCCGCGGGCGTGGGCCAGGCGGACGGTCAGGTAGAAGAGGGCGCCTTTGCCGAGAAAGAGGAGCAGGGCGGTCTTGGCGGCCAGGGGCGGCGTTTCGGGCAGGGTATTGGTCGTCAGGATGAAGATGACGACCAGCAGGTAGATGAGATTGTTGTAGAACAAGGCGGTTGTCGGTCGGGGCCGGCGGCGACGGGTCTCTAAAAGCGCGTCGTATACCGGTTATTGGCGAGGTTCACCTTGGCGTTATGCTGCTGGTGGCGACGGATCAGCTCCATCAGGTCGGCGGCGGCAAGGATCTTTTCCTCGATGAAGAATTCACCGATCTTCCGTTGCAGGCTTTTTTGCCGCCAGATCAGGGTCTCAAGTTGCTTCTCGGTGAGCAGGCCCATGTCAAGGGCGGCCTTGCCGAAGGGGGCCGGGGTGTTGCGGGAGCGGAGGACGGCAAGGATGTCGTCGTTGTTGAGCCAGCCGAAGTGTTTGCCGAGCTCGCCCAGTCGCGGCCGGTTGGTTCGCTGCCAGACCAGTGCCTGGATGATCTGCCGCCAGGTGATGGCGCCGGAGTAGTACAGAAAGTGACCCAGGCGCAGCTCCCGCTCGGGCAGCAGGCCGCGGAAGCGGTTGTCGATATTCCAGTTTGCCGAGCCGGTGGTGTTCTGGGTAGATTGCCGGTTGTTCGGCCTGGCTTGCCAGGGTTTGCGGAAATCCGTGTTGGCGGCGGGCCGGGTGTACGAGGCGGTGGTGCGCGCCGGTTTGAGGATCACCGCCCCTTTCTGGCGGGCGTCGAGGTAGGTGGTCAGGCCCTCGTAGGCTGTCTGCACCATCCGGAACTGGTCGGTGTCGTGCTGCTCTTCGTCGATCCCCATGACGGCGATGCGGTCCGGGTGGGTTTCCAGGGCGCGTTTGCGATAGGCGGTTTTGAGGCCGGACGCCTGCAGGTATTCCAGAAAATCGCGGGTGATGTGCAGGTCGGATCCGAAAAGAATCCGGCAGGCATCGAACAGTTCATGCTCTGCAATCACCATGGTCATAGCGTATTTTTCCTTGTTGCCGTCGTCCTGCGATCGGGGTCGTTTGTTTTTATGAATCATCACCGGCCGTTGCATTGCCCGGAAATAATAATATCATTAATAGCGTCCAGGGGGGCTGCGGTCAAGGGGAAAGCGCGTTCCGCGCGCCGTGCGGCGGCAGGAAGCGCGGCCGGGGCAGAGGCGTATTCGTGCCGCCTGCATTCGGGCGGTGTCCTGGGAGTGGCGGTTGTTTGTGGCGTAATGCGTCGTATTTATGGATTAAGTTCGCTGACACGATCGGGTTTGGCTGGCGTCGGGACTGTGGGTGCCTGCCGGCGACGGGGCGATAAGTTTTTTTGGATGCCGACCCTCTCGGCAGGCTCGTGGCGGCCATGCGCCGGGCGGGATCACCGGCTCTGGGCCTTGCCCTTTTCGCTCACCAGGATGACAAAGCCTGCGTCGGGAGAGAGTCCGGGCCGGGATTGCTCGGCGACAACGCGCGCGCCCGGCGGTTGGTGCAGGGTGGAGCGTTGTTCCGTTACGGTCAGGCCGCACTCGGTGAGCCATTGCGTGACGGCGGCCGGGGTGCGGAACCGCGCCTGCCGGTAATAGGGGTTGCCCGCTTCCCTCTTGGCGGTGAGATGGGCTCCCCAAGGGCTTTCGGCCGGGACCATGCCGATCACCAGATGGCCGCCCGGCCGCAGGACGCGGTGGCATTCGCGCAGGGCCTTGCGCGGGTCTTCGAGGAAGCAGAGGGTGAAGAGGAGGAAAACGGCGCCGCAGCTATTGCCGGTCAGCGGCAACTCCTCGCCGATGCCCCGGCAGGGGGTGACGCCGCGTTGGGCGGCGATTTGGAGCGGGGCCATGGCCGGGTCGATGCCGAGATCGACGCCCAGGGCAGCGGCGAAACGGCCGGGGCCCGCCCCCACCTCGACCTTCGGCCCGATAAGCGGCGTGGTCAGCCCGAGGAGGGCCTCCCGTTCGATGCCGAACAGCTCGCCGTCATCAAACCAGCGGTCGTATTCCTCGGCGCGCTGGTCAAAGACCTCGCTGCTCAGTCGCCAGAATTTTTTTGATGAGTCCATCGCTGCCTTTCTGGTATTTTTCCGATTGCCGGGGTTGTCCGGGCGAGCCGGGCGGCGTGTCGCGGCGGAATGACGCGGATTATACCATTTGCTCATGGCTGCGCAAGGGCCGGTCTAGGCCTTCCCCCGGCCGGAGGCGCCGCAAGGGACTGAGGGAAAAATGGGTGGGCCAAGGAAATTGATGGTAAAGAGGGGATGACGGCGGCGGTCGGCTTGCAAGTCGGCCGCTGATGTTGTCAAATCGGTTCAGGTAGGTGGCGGCCCCGGCGGCCTTCCCGCCCGTTTCATGCCAATCTCGGTGGCGACCGACGACAACGGCCGCTGTTCTTGTTTTTACGGGACGTATCTACATGGATGTGAAAAAACAATCGCGTTTCCGGCGTTCTCTGGGCAATCCGGACGAGTTTAC
>JAOUHH010000226.1 GCA_029865195.1 Desulfobulbaceae bacterium | reverse complement strand
TTGGTGCCGAAGGCGAGAATCGAACTCGCACGGGCGTAGCCCGCTACCCCCTCAAGATAGTGTGTCTACCAGTTCCACCACTTCGGCGTGTTGCTATTTTTACTGTTTACTCTGACTTCGGTTTGGCGTCTTCAACCGGGAAGGTCGCCGCCCCTTTTTCCGTCGGCACCGCCACCGGCTCGGTTGCCTTCGGCGCCACCTTCTGTTCCACTGCCGCCGGTGTCACGGCCTTCATCACCGAACTGCTGGTGGAGTGTGCCGAATGGTACGCCAGGATCACCGAGGTAACCATGAAGATAACGGCTGCGGCGGTGGTGATCTTGTTCAGCAGCGGCACCGGTCCGTCGGAGCCGAACACCGTCTGGCTGGAGCCGCCGAAGGTGGCCCCCATGTCCGCGCCCTTGCCGTGCTGCAGAAGGACCAGCATCACCAGCGACAGGCAGACGATGATATGTATGGTAATAACGATTGTGGTCATCTCTTCTTCCGGTCAGCCGGGTGTCATTTCTGGAAACGGATGATTCTGGCAAATGTATCCGCTTTGAGGGCCGCACCGCCGACCAAGGCTCCGTCTACGTCCGCCTGTTGCATCAAGGCGTCAACGTTGTCCGAATTTACGGAGCCACCATACAATATTCTGATTTGGCAGGCAATGTTTTTCTCGTAGATTTCGGCCAGCAGATTGCGGACAAAGGCGTGTGCCTCCTGGGCCTGTTCCTTGCTGGCCGTTTTGCCGGTGCCGATGGCCCATACCGGTTCGTAGGCGATGACCAGTTGCGCCGGGTCGGCGACCGTGATCCCGGCCAGTCCTTGCCGCAGTTGGGCCTCCAGGACCGCGAAGGTGCGCTCGGCCTCCCGTTCGGCCAGGGTTTCGCCGATGCAGAGGATGGGGATGAGTCCGGCCGCCTGGGCGCCGGCAACCCGTTTGTTGATCATGGCATCAGTCTCGCCGAAGATATGCCGCCGCTCCGAGTGGCCGATGATCGCCATGGTGCAGCCGATATCCAGGAGCATCCCCGGCGCGATCTCGCCGGTAAAGGCCCCCTTTTCCGCCCAGCAGACGTTTTGCCCCGCCACATGCACCCCTGATCCCTTTACTGCCTCGGCCACCGCCGCCAGGGCGGTGAAGGGGGGCGCGATCATCACCTGCCGGTCGGCAAGCCCCCGGCTTGCCTCGGCCACGGACTTGGCCAGGGCCACGGCCTCGCTGGTGGTGGTGTGCATTTTCCAGTTGCCGGCGATGAGCGGGGTGCGTTGCATGGAGCCTCCTTATGCGTTTTTGGCGTTCAGGGCGGCGACACCGGGCAGTTCCTTGCCTTCCATCAGCATCAGGAAGGCGCCGCCGCCGGTGGACATGTAGGAGATGTTTTCCGCCTCGCCCGCCTTGTGGACCGCGACGTCGGTGTCACCACCGCCGATGATGGTCAGGGCGTGGGAGGCGGCGACGCTGTGGACCATCGCCATGGTGCCCCGGGAAAAGGCGTCCATCTCGAAGGCGCCCATGGGGCCGTTCCAGATGATGGTGCGGGCGCTTTCCAGCGCCTCCGAGAAGAGCATGGTGGTGGCAGGGCCGATATCGAGAATCATCCGATTTTTCGGCACCTCCTGGGCGGTGGTCCGGGTGCTCTCGGCCCTGGCGTCGAAAGAGTCGGCGACGATGCAGTCCACCGGCAGATACAGCTTCACGCCCTGTTGTTTGGCTTTCTTCATCAATTCGCCAGCGGTGTCGAGCAGATCGTCCTCCACCTTGGACTGGCCGACCTCATAGCCCATCGCCTTCATGAAGGTGTTGGCCATGGCGCCGCCGATGATCATCTTGTCCACCCGGTCCATCAGGTTCTTGAGCGCGCCGAGCTTGCTCGATACCTTGGCGCCGCCGACGATGGCGACCAGGGGCCGGCTGGGGTTGCCCACCGAGCGGTTGAAATAATCCATCTCCTTTTGCAGCAGGAAGCCGGCCGCGCACTGGTCGAAGAACTTGGTGACCCCGACCACCGAGGCATGGGCGCGGTGGGCGACGGCAAAGGCGTCGTTGATGTAGATCTCGCCCATCTCGGCGAGTTTACGGCTGAATGCCTCGTCGTTTTCCTGTTCTTCCTTGTAGAAGCGCAGGTTTTCGAGGAGCAGGACATCGCCGGGCTGCATGGCGTCGACCATCGCCTTGGTCTCGGGGCCGATGCAGTCGGGAGCGAGCTTGACCTCCTTGCCGATCAGGCGGGAGAGCCGTTTCGCGGCCGGGGCCATGCTGAACTTTGCCTGCCGTTCGCCTTTGGGGCGGCCGAGATGCGAGCAGATGACGATCTTGGCGTTTTCATCCAAGGCGTGATTGATGGTCGGCAATACCCCGCGGATGCGGGTGTCCTCGGTGATGTTGCCCTGGTCGTCCAGAGGGACGTTGAAATCCACCCGGATCAGAAGTGTTTTGCCCTTGATGTCAAGATCTTTGATGTTCTTCACGGCGAGGCTCCTTTATCCTGCAACGATTTGGTCATGACGAAGGCGTCTTCGTCAGGAGATTGATAATAATTATACCTGATGCCGATGGATTGGAAGCCGTTTTTTTCGTAGAGGCGGCGGGCGACAATGTTGCTGACCCGCAGCTCCAGAAAGCAGGTGAGGGTTCCGCTTCGGCGCAGTTCGGTAAAGGTGTGTTGGAGCAGTTGTTGCGCCACCCCGCGGCGCCGGTGGTTGGCGTCCACCGCCAGGCGGAGGATCTCCGCCTCGTCGGCGACGGTGCGCCCGATGATGTAGCCGATAACACGGTCGGTATCGGCAGTACGGGCGAGCCACTGCCAGCTCAAGGGCTGCTTGAGTTCGTCGGCAAGATGACTTGCATTCCAGGGGCCAGGGTTTTGGCGTTCAATGGCCACGACCGCGGCCAGATCGGCCGCGGTCATGGCGGAGATGGTAACTTGGGGAGTCTTGCTCACACCATCTGTTCGGCGATGGAGACGGTGCGGTCGCCGAGCATGTTGGTGTAGCTGCCCAGCTCGTTGTCGTACCAGCCGTAGATGACGGTCTGGGTTACCGGAACCTGTACCGAGGCGGGGCCGCCGGTGCAGTTAAGGTGTTCCAGGTTGACGTTGATGGCGGCGGTGCGGGTGTGGGTTTCGGTACCCTCGATGATCGCGGCTGCGGCCGGGGTGCCGATGATGTCGCAGGAGACGTTCTGGTCCTCGGTGTACTCCAGGTAGGGGGAGCCGGCCGCGTAATCACGGAAGATGGAGTTGATCAGGTTCCGCTTGATCGGGTTGTCCAGGTTGTCCTGCAGGTTCAAGA
Source organism: Desulfobulbaceae bacterium (assembly GCA_029865195.1). Lineage (GTDB taxonomy): Bacteria > Desulfobacterota > Desulfobulbia > Desulfobulbales > UBA5123 > UBA5123. The sequence goes on along the minus strand of JAOUHH010000226.1, from coordinate 1,217 downwards.
CCAAAATGATCAGCGAGCCGGTGGAGGTGGGGATACGAACCGATTCCGCCATGAAGCCGATGCTCTTCATCTCCGGGATAACCAGGGCCAGGGCGCGGGCGGCGCCGGTGGTGGTGAGGATGATGTTGTTGAGAATCGAGCGGTTCTTGCGCAGGTCGGTGGCGCCGGCGTTGGGCAGTCGGTCGAGAACCTGCTGGCTGCCGGTGGCGGCATGGACCGTGACCATGGAGGCGGAAAGGATCTTGTCGGCGCCGAAGTGGTCGATGAGCGGCTTGATCATATAGGAAAGGCAGGTGGTGGTGCATGATGCGGCCGAGATCAGCGAGTGCTTGCCGGGATTGAAATCACTGTCGTTGATGCCCATCACCGTGGTGACCGCGTCGTCCGGCATGCTCAAGCCCTTATCCTTGATCTTGAAGGGGGCGGAGAGGATCGCCTTCTCGGCACCGGCCTGCAGGTGGCCGCGCATGGCGCCACGTGGCGCATCGGCGTCGGCGGTGGGGTCGTTGAAGACGCCGGTGGTGTCCACCACCAGGCGGATATCGTTTTCCTTCCACTTGATATCCTTGGGGTTGCGCGCCTCGCGGAGGATGGTCACCGGCATGCCGTTGACGACCATGGTGCCGGCCGCCTCGTTGAGATTCTCGATGACCCGGCCGCCCTTGTGGCCGTGCAGATAGGTACCGAGCCGGCCGTAGGTGCTGTCGCGCTCGATGGAGGCGGCGACATCTTCAAGGCCCCGGCCCACCTGTCGGCCGAGGTTGATCACCAGGCCGGAAAAATGCTTCCGTGACACATGGTGCCAGAGGGACAGTTTGCCGATGCGTCCGAGGCCGTTGATACCTAATTTCATTCTGGGGATCTCCTTGCTACTTGGTTAGAACGGGCATAAAGGTTTTGAAGAGCAGCGCCGCCGGTGGCCCGCACCGTTTCCAGCCGGAGCGGGTGGGGTGCGGGGCATCGGCAAGCGTCTGCTCAGTCGCTACTGTATGATAAAATTTTTCACGAATATATGTGAATGCTCCCCGGCAGGCAAGCAAAACTTGATTTTTTCGTTAAAAGTAGCGGGCAGCGGCGCCGGCGCGGAATCTTTATGGGGCGGATTACGATTCTTCGGCGAGGGCGGTACTCAGGTACCGTTCGCCGGTGTCGGGCAGGATCACCACCACCAGTTTGCCATGGTTTTCGTCGCGGCTGGCGATGGTGAGGGCGGCGCA
>JAOUHH010000225.1 GCA_029865195.1 Desulfobulbaceae bacterium | reverse complement strand
CCAGTTAATTTGATTGCGTTTTTGTTTCATGAGTCATTGTCGTAATTCTATCACTTTAAGAGCGTAGCGTGGCTCCTCCGGCCGTTATTATCGAGCGCTGTTTATTCGAAAGTGCCTCAGCCCGTTTGTTACATCCATGCGCGAATATTTTCTTATTTTTATTATTATATGGCGGCCAGAGCCGCATAGTGTTGCCTAGTGTATTCTTATGCTGCGTTGTATAAAAATAGGATTTTGTTATTTCTGTGCGAGTCATTCCTGACACGCTAGCAGATACTTTTATTCCTGACAATGTTTTGATTTTTGAAGCTGAAGAAAGTGTGGCGGCTTGCGGTTGCGCGGTCGGACGGGCTGCTTACAGCAAGTGGGGGAAGGTTGCCTTGAGCTGGTTGACCTTGGCGCGCGCGCCCCAGTCCTGATAGGCGTCGAGGGCTGCGGCCAGATAGCGGCGGGCGGCGGGTTCGTTGTGGTTGGCGAGATGCATCATCGCCGCCAGTTCGTTGGCGAGCGCGGTGTGGTGCAGGGCGCCGCTTTCTTGGGCGGCGGCAATCGCCTTGTCGTAGAGGGTGGCGGCGGCGGTGGTTCGGCCGGTGATGCGGGCGGTTTCCGCATCCAGCAACAGCGACTGGTGGCGGAAGTTGCCGGGGCAACTGGCGGCCCATCTACGCATCTTGCGCCGGTAGCGCAGGAGGGCGAAAAGGTATCCGGCCCGCTGCTGGAGCGGGAAGGATTGGAAGCGCATGGTGATGCTGATGCCGTAGTAGAGAAAGAAGTAGGCGGTCTGCGGCGAGCCGAACAGCACCTCTTCGATGTTGCGGGCGATCTTCGCGCCGGTCTGCCGGGCCAGATCGTAGTGGTTGAAGATGGTGTGGACGACCATCTTGTGAAAATAGAAGAGATAGAGGGTGGTCCGGATCGCCTGCGGCTCGATGCGGGCCAGGTATTCCGGTTCGTTGTAGCCGCTGTCGCTGGCGTCGATGCCGTCCCACTCCGCGGCGCGCAGTTTGTCGATGTTCTGTTTCAGGGCATGGGCGATGCTGGTCATTTCGTGGTAGCGGGAGGCGGCGAAAATCTCCTCGTATTCCCGGTTGTTGTCCAGGATGGCGACGAGCGGCGCGCCGGTGGTGAAGCGGATCAGCATCTCGTTGACGGCGCAGTAGGTGAGATGGGTGGTTTCACCGCTGGCGACACCTTCCCGCACCCCTTTCTGCATCAAGGCCAAGGCGTGGCCGCTGCCGGCGGACCAGCCGGCAATGTAGTTGCCGACAATGAAATTCGTTTTGCAGCGCACGTCGCGGTAGGCGGGGTGTTCGCTTAAGCGCAGGGCGATCTCGCCGATCCGGGCGCCGTTTTGGTAATCGCCGAGAAAGGAGCCCCAAAGGACGCCGAGGGTTGCGAAGGCCACCGGGGTGCTGTTGGTGTGGCCGTGGCGGAGCGAGAGGGCCGACATCTGCAGCGAGAGGAGGATGACCAGGCGGGTGTCGAGGAAGTAGGCGGCGGGGATCGCCTTGTGGGCGATATCCATGGCGAGAATCATCTTGCGATCCCACATCGGCTTGAGGTCTTGCAGCCGGGCCAGCCCCTTGCCCCGGAGTTGCCGCTTGAGGGGCAGCAGTTCCCGGACGATCCGCCACCAGAGGGGGCTCGTTTTGATCTCGAAATCGAGCAGTTTCATGCCGGTGAGCGCGCATTGCAGGGCCTGGCGCGGGTTGCCCAGGTGTTCGTAGAGCACCACCTTGGTTTTGTAGACCTTGGCCTGCAACAGCGGAGACTGGGTATTGGTGAGCAGGTCGTCGAAGGCTTGCTCCGCCGCCGCGAAATCGCCGTTGCCGTAAGCGCATTCCGCCAGGGCAAGTTGCAGGTCGTAGTGGAGGCGGGTGGGGTTGCCGCTGCCGGCCGGCGGCAGGATTCGCAGGCCGGCGCTGAGGTACTGGGTGGCGGCGCCGTAGGCGGCTGCTGCTTTGGCCTTTTCACCGGCGGTGAGGTTGAGGGCCGCCAGTTGCAGTTGCTCCTCCTCGTCGTGGATCTGCGCGGTACCGGCATTGAGGTGGTTGACAATCTCGAAGATGTCGCCGCTGCCGGTCCGGCCGGTCCGCTGGATGAGAAGCAGATTACCTATCCGCAGGTGGATGCGGGCCTGTTCCTCGGCGGTCAGCCGCGCATAGGCGGCCTGGCGGATGCGGTCGTGGAGAAAGCGGCAGCGCAGCCCCGGCGGCGGGGCGGCGGCGTGGTCCGACTTGGTTGGCTGCGGCTTGAGGGCGATGAGTTTTTCCAGCAGCGCCTCACAGAGGGCGGTCATCACCTGCCCGAGGTCGTGGCCGCTGGCCTGGGCAAGGGTGCGGGTGTCGAAGTGGTCGCCGAGGCAGGCGGCGATGGAGAGCAACTCTCTGGTTTCGGGGTTGAGGGTGCCGAGCCGGCGAGCCATGAGATCGGCCACGTTGTCGGTGACCCCGCATTGGCTGATGGCGTCAAGATCCCACTGCCAGCCGCCGTGGTCGGCATCGTGCAGGAGCAGTTGTTGCCGTCGGCAGAAGAGCAGAAACTGGCGGACAAAGAATGGCGAGCCGTCGGTTTTCTGCAGCAGCACCTGGCTGAGGAGTTGTGCCTGCTCTCGGTCGGTGTCCAGCAGCTCCATGCACCACTGGCGCAGGTCGGTTGCGGCCAGCGGCGCCAGGGCGATGGTCTGCACCGGCAGCTTGGCCGCCCGGAGTTCGGCCACGGTCTGGAGCAGGGGGTGGGAGCCGGTGACCTCGTTGTCGCGGTAAGCACCGATGATGGCGAGGTGCAGTTGCCGTTCGTCGGTGAGCAGGGTCTGGATGAGGTGCAGGCTGGCCGGATCGGCCCACTGGAGGTCGTCTACGAACAGGATCAGCGGGTTTTGCTGCCGTGCAAAGACGCCGATGAATCTCCTGAAAACCTGCCGGAACCGGTTTTCGTGCTCGTTGGGCGGCAGGTCCGGCAGGGGCGGCTGGGGGCCGAGGAGCGGCGCCAGTTCGGGCAGCACGTCCACCAGCAGTTGGCCGTGGGGGGCGACGGCGGCCTGGATCTGTTCCCGCTGGCAATCGCGGTCGGCGGTGGTCGGCAGTTGTTGCACCAGCCCCTTGCACGCGGCGAGGATGCCGCTGTAGGGGGTGTCGCGTTCGTACTGATCGAACTTGCCGTGGAGGAAACAGGCCGTGGCGGGAAAGACCGAACGGCGCGCCTCCAGGACCAGCGCGGTTTTCCCCACCCCGGAGCCGCCCGTTACCAGCAGCAGGGAGGGGCGGCCGACGCGGGCAAGGGCGTGGGAGGCCGCCAGGTCTTCCAGTTGCGGCGCCCGCCCGTACAGCTTGCCGGAAAAGGCGAGGCTGTCCGGGCGTCCTTCCCGGCACGGGAGAGCGTCGAGGCGGGTGTCATCGCCGACGAGGTCGCGGGTTGAGGTCTGGAGGTGCATGGCGGCTGGGTCGGATATCGGGTTGTTGGGCGCAAAGGCGGCAGAGGCGCGCATATGCAGGGCCGGAGGCAACTGGGTGGCCTGGGTTCACATGGATTTTTTTGCATGGTACCGTACGGGGCTGGGATTGCAATGCTAAACTTTAGTTTAGATGATTTTGGTTTGTGGTTTGTGCCGCGCGGCGGAGGCGGCCCTTTACGGACGCTCGGCGGTGCCGGCCAGGGCAACGGGCAGCTCCTGCCAGCTGGTGGTGTAGGAGGGGGATTTCATCTCCCGTTTGTGGTGCCAGGGCTTGTGGAGCCCGGCGGCGGCGTATTGCAGGGTGTCCTGGCCCCAGCGGCGGTTGATCCGGTCCAGGGCGAGGAGGAGGTTGTCGGGGTCGGGTCGGACGGCGAAGAGGTGGCCCTGCCGGATATGGGCCGGGCGCAGGTCGGTGAGGATCACCCCCACCTTCTGGTAGGCGTAGCCGGGCCGGAACAGCTCCTTGACGGCCGCCGTGGTCCGGGCGATGAGGGTGGCGGTGGCCGCCGTGGGGTACGGCAGGGTGACGGTGCGGCTGTTGGCGTACTGCGGCTGCTCGGGCTGGAAGCGGTTGGTGTTGAGGTAGATGGTGAGGCAGCCGGCCTGCAGCCCCTGCTCGCGGAGCTTTTCGGCGGCACGGGTCACATAGGTGACCGCGGCCTCGTGCATCCCGGCGAGCTCGCGCACCGGCGCGCCGAAGGTGCGGGAGCAGGCGATGGAGTGCCGGGGCGGCGGCGCCTCGGCCAGGGGGAGGCAGGAAACGCCCCGCAGCTCCTGCATGGTTCGGACGCCGGTGATGCTCAGATGCCTTTTGAGCCAGCGCTCGTCGGCCCGGCTCAGGTCGTGGGCGGTGCGGATGCCCTGTCCGGCGAGTTTCTGCGCGGAGCGGCCGCCGATCCCCCACACCTCGTCCACCGCGATCCCCTTGAGGATGGCCTCCAGGTCGTCGCCCGGCCGCAGCACGCACACCCCGTCATGTGCCGGGTGTTTCTTGGCCAGCCGGTTGGCGATCTTGGCCAGGGTCTTGGTGGGGCCGAAGCCGATGGAGACCGGGATGC
>JAOUHH010000224.1 GCA_029865195.1 Desulfobulbaceae bacterium | reverse complement strand
GAAAGAAAAATGAGTAACACTGAGAACAACAATAATCCCGGTGGAGCCACGGGACAATCACAACGGACCGCCTGGGGTCATATCATCCGCGGGATGTGGCGGACGCCGCTCGGCCTGATGGGGGTTGTCATCACCACCGTCAGTATCACGCTGATGCTGGTCGGCCTGGTGATCGATATCCTTGGTCTGGTGGATAAGCCGTATGCCGCGATCCTGACCTATATGATCCTTCCCGGCGGTATGATCACCGGTCTGTTGTTGATTCCCCTTGCCGCCTATCTTCGTCGCCGCGAATGGCATAAATTCGGGGTGCCCAAGGAGCATCTGGTAGTTAACCTCAGCGACCACAAACATCGTCGTTTTGTGATCGGGTTTATCGTTTTGACCGTTATCAATTTCGTGATCCTGGCGGTCATCGGTTATGAGGGCTACCATTTCACCGACTCTCCCTACTTCTGCGGCATGGTTTGTCATGAAGTCATGGCCCCGGAGTACACGGTATATCAGCGCTCCGCCCATGCCAAGGTCGCATGTGTCGAATGTCATATCGGCCCGGGCGCCGAGTGGTTTGTTCAGGCCAAGATCTCCGGTCTGCGGCAGGTTGTGGCCGTAATGACCGGTAGCTTCAGTCGGCCGATTCCCGCCCCGGTGACACATCTGCGTCCGGCGCGCGATACCTGTGAGCATTGCCATTGGCCGGATAAGTTCCATGGCAAGAAGGTTAAGATATTCAACCACTTCACCAACGAGAACCAAAGCACCCCGGAAACCACCGAGATTTCTCTCCACATCGGCGGCCGGAATCCGCAAACAGACGTTTTTGAGGGTATCCATTGGCACGTCAGTAAGAACGTGCAGGTTCGTTATTTCGCAACCGATGAGAAGCGCTCCCAGATTGCCCGTGTGCAGGTCCGTCGTCCGGACGGCACCGAGCAGGAATTCGTTAAGGATGATGTCGAGGTTCAGGAAGGCTATGCAGGTGAATGGCGGACCATGGATTGTATCGACTGCCATAACCGTCCGACCCATACCTATGACCGCCCCGAAGATCGGGTTGACTTCGGCTTGCTGAGCAAGAAGATCAATTCCGATATCCCCGGCATCCGTGAAGACAGTCTTGCGGTTATCACCAAAGAGTACGCCAGCCGTGATGAGGCTGCCTCCATGATGGCGGATGATCTGTTGGCGCTGCAGGCGAAGCGGAGCAAGGAGCAGGTCGATAAGTTCAAGGGCGATATTCTGAACGCGGCAGATTTCCTGCTTGATTCGTATCTTGGCAACGTGTGGCCCAACATGAATGTTACTTGGGGCACCTACAAGAGCCATCTTGGTCATCAGGAAGCCGAGGCCGGTTTTGGTTGCTGGCGCTGTCATGACGAGGAGCACAAGACCGCAACGGGCGAAGTCATCAGCCAGGATTGCAGCCTCTGTCATGATGAACCGAAATGATGTGGAAGTAAGTCTGAAATAATAAGTTCTTCAGTAATCTTGCGATTACGGCTGGAACGAGTTATTTTGAGTTGGTAATAGGTTTGCGGTGCTTATCAGCATATGATTTTGAATATGCCTGTTAAGCGCCGCAGACTTGTTTGTGCGACCTACAACAATTGCACACAGGATTACGTCAGCGGGAGATCAAGCCCTTTGTGGGTTACCCGAAGGATAAATGGGTGCTTGCCTTTATTGGGGGCGCGACAATTCCTCGGACAATGGGATGTCTGTTTTTATGGAACTGATGAATGGGTATTGATAATAAAGATGCGATTTTTCCCATCAGCGTAGCTGCGAAGATTCTGGATGTTCATCCCAGGACCTTGCGGATCTACGAGGAAGAGGGGCTTGTCAAGCCCGCGCGGCAAGGGAACAAGCGATATTATTCCAACGATGATATCGAGTGGATCCGGTGCATTCGCGATTTGATTCATGACAAGGGGATCAGCATCCCCGGCATCAAGATGTTGCTCGAACTCACCCCCTGCTGGGAGATACGGAAGTGTGACGAGCAGAAACGGGCGGAATGTTCGGCCTACATGGATCAGACCATACCTTGCTGGGAACGCGCCAGTACCGCCTGTGCACGTGGAGAATTGAGGCAGTGCGGTGACTGTGAGGTATATATCCTCGCCATGAAGCAGGTGAACCAACTGTAAAGAAAGATTATCAGGGCATGCGTTGACGCCACACCCTGGTATCGGTGGCTAAAATGATCAAGGCGCCGCAATCAAGCACATTGTGCTTATGATTGCGGCGCCTTTTTTTTGTCGTCAAGCAGAGGCTTACCGGGACGGGATGGGGAGGTTGTCTAGCTGGCCTCCGCGGTCAGCTTTTCAAGATGTTCTCTGGCAAACGCCATGGTCGGATCCATGGCCAGGGCAATCCTGAAGGAACTGATGGCCTCCTCGTTTTTGCCGACCTTGCTGTAATTGACGCCGAGATTGGCGTGGTCGATGGCCGATGCCGGATGCAGTTCAACGGCCCGATTGAAGTGTTTGATGGCGGTTTCGTAGTTTTCCTTCTTGAAGTGGCAGAAGCCGAGCATGTTGTGCAGGTCGGGGCGCTCATCGTCAAGGGAGGTTCCCTTGTGCAGAACGGCGATCGCCTCGTCGTATTTGCCCATATCCTTCAAGCAGTTGCCCATATAGGAGTAGATGTACGGGACGTCTTCCTCTTCAGGCTGCAGGGCAAGGGCATGTTCCAGGCGAGCTAATGCTTCTTCGTGTTGCCCTTGGTCGAGCAGGTTTTTGCCCAAATAGAATTCAAGGTAATAGGCGTCGGGCAGGATCTTCTGCATGTCGGTGAGGCGCAGCCATGCCTCGCGTGGATCGTTGATGCGCTCCGTCACAAGTTTGGCGGCAAAGAGGCCAACGTTCTTGATCATGGAGCGTTCCCGGAAATGGGCACCGGGCACGATGGTGTAGATGGTCGGGATCTGCAACTGATCGTGCATGGTGTTGACCACCAGAACCTCCATGTCGATCTTCTTGAGCGCGGCCAGGCAGTTTTTGATCTCGACCAGCATGTTGTCATCGCCAAGATTCGGCAAGGTGTCGATGGATACGGTGTCGGTTTCGGTGAGGTAGCGCACCTCGTCCATGCTGAGCGGTTTGGGGAGGCCGCTGGCCACGTAGTTGGCCTTGCTGTTGAAGTCGCCAGCCAGCTGCGCGACCTCGGTAATCGCTCGGATTAGCGCCTTTTCGGGGTCCGGTGTGGTGCCGGCGGTGTAGACGATTTCACTCGTCTCCGGAAAGGTGGAGGGGTCGATGGCCAGCGCGGACACCGTGGGGATACCGGTGTTAAGGGTGAAGTCGTTCAGGTAGAGTTTGATCCCGTGCCGGCGGAATTTTTCGATTAACTCCTTGGAGATGGGATCCTTGACGCTGTCCAGATCGATGGCCGGGGTTCGGGTCTGGTGATGATTGACCAGCGCGCAGACGTGGCGCTCAACAATCTCGCAAACGCCCTGTAGAATCGCTTCCTCGTAAGTGTTGCCGGCCGAAGGGCCGTTGAATTCGTTGATGGCGTAGAACCAGCTGAAGGGAACCAGCACCTCCTCCTCGCGGGTGAGGTTGGTGGCCCACACCCACTGGATGGGCAGGTCGCCGAAGAGTTTTTCCAGGGTTTCCACGCTGGTGTTTTCGTCATGCACCGACTGCAGCAGTTTTTCAAGAGGCAGCAAGGGTTCACCGGCCGCCTTGAGATTGGCGTAGGTGTCGGTGATGAAGTTGTCCGGGTTTTTCTTGAAGCTGAAAAAGCTGTACCGCTCCGCAAGTTCCATGCAGGCGCTGGCCCTGGACTGCTCGGGGGTGCTGCCCTTGCCCATCTGCTTCTTGTTGCCGATGGTTTCATAGGCGTCCTTGCCGCAGACGCTGAAGTAGACCGGGATATCAAGGCGGCCGTTATCGATGCGGCGCACGTCCTTCAGGATATCGAGCTTCACCTCCTTGAGGCGCGCCTTGAACCGCTCGACGGTTTCAACCGGTGAGCAGACCTTGTCCTGGTCAAGGGTGTAATGCTTGAAGCAATCCTGGGGGCGAATGGGCGTTTTTTTCATGGTATCACCGTAATGTTTCGATGTTATTTGGTAGTATTGTAAGTACGGGCAGGTAATTATCTACGACATCTCGGCCCTTGTCAAGGGGAAGGGGGGCGCTCGACAAAGGAATTTAGCACGGTCGTCAGCCGCAGACGTGAGGTGATTGGTCAGCGATTTTGATATTCGAGCTTGATGCCTTTGATCACGTCGATGACGGAGAAAAAGGCGTCAACCACCTGCGGATCGAAATGGCTGCCGCGGCTTTCCCGGATGATGTCTAGGGATTTTTCAAGTGAAAACGGTTCTTTGTATGGACGTTTGGAGGTGAGTGCGTCAAACACGTCGGCGATGGCGGTAATCCGGCCGGCTATGGGAATATCGGTGCCTTTCAACCCTTGCGGGTAGCCGGAGCCATCCCATTTTTCATGATGGGTGAGGGCGATGCTCTCCGCCATCTGAAGCAGCTCTGAGTCGGAACCTT
>JAOUHH010000223.1 GCA_029865195.1 Desulfobulbaceae bacterium | reverse complement strand
CGGGCGTGTCCCCCCCCCCCTCAAAGGCCGGCCCGGCCGAACAGGCAGCGCACACCAGCCACTCCCGGCTGCCGATGACAATCTCGGCATTGGTGCCGATATCGATGTACAGGGTCAGCTTCTCGGTTCGATACATCCCTGAGCCCATCACCCCGGCGACGATGTCGCCCCCCACATAGCTCGAGATCGAAGGATACACCATCGCCACCGTATGGCTTGGCAACTTGAGGTTGAGATCGTTGGCGCGGATGGGCGGGAGAAAGGTCGTCACCGGCACATAGGGTGCACGGCGGATATTACTCGTCTCAAGCCCGAGGAAGAGATGGGTCATGGCCGTATTGCCGGCCACGGTGATCGAGGTGATCTCGTCGGCCGCAATGGCCGCTTTTTTGAGCAGAGCAGCCATGATAGCGTTGATGGTGCCGGACACCGCCTGCTGGAGGGCATCAAGCCCGCCTTGCTGCTCGGCGTGCATCATCCGCGAGATCACATCCTCGCCGTAGCTGAGTTGCCCGTTATATTCGCCCCCCTCGGCCAGCACCGCGCCGCTGTTCAGGTCTACCAATTGTCCATAGACGGTGGTGGTGCCGATATCGAACGCCATCCCGAATTTCCGGTGCAGCCAGTTGCCGGGCTGGATGTTGATCAGGTATTTCCGGGCCGCCTCGTTCACCGGCAGCGCAAGGGTTACCGTGACCCTAAAATCATCCTCGCGCAGCGCCTCGCGGAGCTTGCGCAAGACCGGCAGCGAGATGGTGACCCCCCGCACGTCATACTGGTTGTGCAGACCGAGAATCACCCGTGCGGCGTCTGCCATGTTGTCGGCCCCGGCGGCACGCGGCAATTCCAGAAAATATTTCTCCACCGGCGGCAGAAACACCCCCTCACGCTTGAGCTCATCGATGAGAAAACAATGCTGCCCGGCTCGATGATGTGGGGGGACCTCGACACCCAACGACCCTTTTTGGAGATCGCCGGTCATCGGCAGCTCAACGGTCAGCGGCTCGCGGACCACGGCGGTGCATGCCTGCCTCTTGCCGGCTGCCCATTCCGCCTCGGTGAGACGCCTGCCCTGGCCGCCCTCCACCTCCCCGACGAGCAGGGTGACCTTGCATTTGCCGCACACCCCTGCCCCGCCGCACGAGGCATTGATATGGACACCGCCGCGCCGCGCCGCCTTGAGCAGGGTTTCGCCTTCCTCCGCCTCAACGGCGCGGTTTCCGGGCTGAAAAATAATCGGCGGCATGGTGGCTCCTGTCGAGTTATCAGGTTGCAACGAAAAGGTTATTTGCAAGCATGGTATAGAGATACTCTCTGATTTGCAACGATGATCAGCTTTCCCCTATCCAGTCCTTGACATTCCGCCTCGATCATCATTAGGTTGTAGCGTTGCACCGCCATATTATCCAATTCCGACTGCCTAATCCCGATGAGGTTTTTTCATGTTGCCGCCCGTCAACGCCAAACGTCTTGCCGAAACCTTTACCACCCTCTGTGAAATCTACAGCCCATCTCGCCAGGAAGGCCAGGTCGCTGCCTACCTTACCGCCCTTTTTCGTGACGAACTGCAACCAACCGCCATCTACGAGGACGATTCCGCATCGCGTACCGGTTCCGATTGCGGCAACCTCATTTTCAGTTTTGCCGGTGACCCGCAGCGCACACCCATTTTCTTCAACTGCCACATGGATACCGTGACCCCTTGCGACGACGTTAAGGTACGCTTTGACGGCACCGCCTTTACCAGTGCCGGCGACACCATCCTGGGCGCCGATGACAAGGCCGGGATCGCCATGCTGATCGAGATGATGCGGGTTTTGCGCGAAACCGGCACCCCGCATGCGCCCATCGAACTGATCTTTACCACCTGCGAGGAGATCGGCCTGCTGGGGGCAAAGAATCTCGACTACACCAAAATCAAGGCCACCATGGGGCTTGCCCTGGACAGCGCCGGCGTCGACGTTGTGGTGGTCGGGGCCCCTGCCGCCAATCGATTCAACGTCACCATCCGCGGTGTCGCCGCTCACGCCGGACTGCATCCGGAGCAGGGGGTGAGCGCGATCCAACTCGCATCACAGGCCATCGCCGGGCTCAGCCTGGGCCGGCTCGACGACGAAAGCACCGCCAATATCGGCTTGATCAGCGGCGGAACCGCCACCAACATCATCCCCGAACAGGTTTTGCTCCATGGTGAAGTTCGTAGCCATTGCGACACCAAGTTGCAGCAATTCACCGATCGCATCGAGTGGCGCATCAGGGAAACAATCGATTCCTGGCGTGACAACAACCCCGATGCCCCTGCCCTCCCGCCCATGGAGTGGAAGGTTTCCAAGGAGTACCCGTCGGTCAAGTTCGGCCAAAACGAACCGCTGCTGGCGCTTTTGAACAAGGCGGCTGACGCCCTTGACCGGCCCATTGCCCAACGCATTTCCGGTGGCGGCAGCGACGCCAACATCTTTAACGGCCACGGCCTCAAAACTGCGATCCTCGGCATCGGCATGACCAAGGTCCACACCACCGACGAAACCATCGCCATCAACGACATGATCCGCACCACAGAACTGATTGTCTCCATGGCAACTTCTTGATATAATTCAATATATGCGGATTGTTTCACGTGAAACAATCCGCCTCGCCCATCTTCACCCGTCAATATTTTTCATTTGCGTTCTCCGGCAAAACATGGTTCCCTGTGCGCAATGGCTCCCTGATCGGAAGCGGCTGCCCAACTCAGCTGTAAACACTCACAGCAATGGCAACACAACCCGCAAATCCAGGCAGGGCAAGGAACGAGCATCAACGACCACCTGAAGGAGAAGAAGGCATGGCGGCACCGGCAGCGACACAGGCCAAGATCATCGCATTGGCTAACCAGAAAGGCGGAGTCGGCAAAACAACCACGGCCATAAACCTTGCCGCTTCAGTGGCAAGCTTGGGCAAAAAGGTGTTACTGGTTGATTCGGATCCGCAGGGCAACGCGTCGAGCGGGCTTGGCATAAACGTCAAAAAGGCGCGCCACCACCTCTACCATTGTCTGCTCGAAGAGGTGCCGGTGGCTGAGGCGATATGCTCCTCGGCAACGATAGAAAAGCTCGACATCATCCCCACCTTCATCGACCTGATCGGCGTTGAGGTTGAGCTTGTTTCAGCCACCAAGCGCGAACGGTACATGGAGAAAATGCTCAAGCCGCTTCGCAACACTTACGACTATATATTCATCGACTGCCCGCCGTCACTAGGACTGCTGACCATTAACGCACTCACCGCCGCCGACGCGGTAATCATCCCCATGCAATGCGAATATTTTGCCCTGGAGGGCTTGAGCCAACTGGTTCGCACCATCCGTCTGGTAAAAAACTCCTACAACCCCAATCTCATGATTGAGGGGTTGCTGCTGACGATGTACGACCGCCGCAACAACCTGACCCACCAAGTGGCGCTGGAGATAAAGAAACACTTCAAGAGCCAAGTATACAGCACGGTGATCCCGCGTAACGTCAGGCTAAGTGAGTGCCCAAGCCACGGCAAACCGGCAATTGTGTATGACCAGAAATCCGCAGGCGCACAGAGTTACCTGCAGTTCGCCCGTGAATTCTTAAAAAAGCAAACAGGGAAGGTGAAAAATGACTAAACGTGCATCGGGTCTGGGCAAGGGGCTTGGCTCCTTGCTGCCTGGATCAGACGAGAGCAACGCTGGCAACTACTTCCTTTGTCCGATAGAGGCGATTAGCCCCAACACCTACCAGCCGCGGCAAAAGATGAACGACGCCGCGCTTCAGGAGCTGGCATCGTCCATCACCGAAAAGGGGATCCTGCAGCCCCTGGTTGTAAGCCGCCGGGGAGAAGACGACTACGAACTGATCGCGGGCGAAAGAAGGTTGCGGGCCGCAAAGCTGGCTGGCCTGAGCGAGGTGCCGGTGATCCTCCGCGAGGCGGGGGCGCAGGAACGATTGGAACTGGCCCTGATTGAAAATATCCAGCGACAGAACCTCAACCCGCTGGAAGAGGCAGAGGCATACCAGCGCCTTCTTGACGAATTCGACCTGACCCAGGAAGAGGTGGCGACCCAGGTCGGCAAGGAGCGCTCCACCGTGGCCAACACGCTCCGTCTGCTCAATCTGCCAGATTACGCCCGCGATGACCTTGCCGGCGGCGTCATCAGCACGGGGCATGCCCGGGTGCTCCTGGGGATTGAGGATGAAACCATCAGGCGCACCCTGCGTGATGAGATCGTCAACAAGAAGCTTTCGGTGCGACAGGCTGAAGAATGGGCAAAAAGGGCCAAGGACAAGGCTAAAAACGTTGCATCACGCCGCGTAAAAAAGCCAAAAGGAATTCTGCCCGAGACCTATTGCAAAACGCTCAACAACGATCTGGTCAGTTATCTCGGCACCAAGAGCAAGATTGTCCAAAACGGCCAGCGCGGAAAGCTCGAAATAGAGTATAGTTCGCAGGGCGAACTTGAGCGATTGCTCGGGCTTATCATTCGAAAATAAACAACATTGACCCGGTCAATCACATCATCATGG
>JAOUHH010000019.1 GCA_029865195.1 Desulfobulbaceae bacterium | reverse complement strand
AGCAAACGGGCCGCGAAGAGGTCAAGGGCTAGCGATTCGCCGAGAACACCCCGCATCGACACCGCGATATCCTGCAGCTCGGCCGGAAATGTTTCGTTGTTGACGTTGATGCCGATGCCGATCAGCACATACTCTTCATGATGATGTGGGGTAAGCACGGTTTCGGAGAGGATGCCGGCGATCTTGCGGCCGCCGACCAGGACGTCGTTGACCCATTTGAGCTGGCCGCGAACGCCGTAGTGACGGATTGCCTCGCAGCAGGCGAGGCCCGCCGCCAAGGGGTAGAGCCGGGTGGTTTCGGGGAGAAGGGTGTTGGCGAGGATCACCGTCATCCAGATGCCGCCGGGCGGCGCGTGCCAGTAACGGCCAAAACGCCCCTGGCCGTCGGCGAGTTCGCCGGCGAGGATAACGGTGCCGCTGTCGACGGAGAGGCCTTGCCGGTCGCGGTCGTGGATCAGCTGCTTGGCGTGGGCCATGCCGCGGTCGAGCTGCGGGAAGGCATGAATCGATGAGCCGACCACCGCCCCGTAGCGAAAGACCTCCGCCACCGCCTCGGGCGGCAGCAGCCCGCTCCGCACCCCTGCCTCTTCGTCACGGATAAGCTGCCGGACCAGGGAAGGGGTCAGGAGGTCTATTCCCATTCCGCCTTGACGCGGGTGATGATTTTCTGGATGTAGGAGAGTTTTTCCTTGGCGCAGATGCCGATCAACGGCTCATCGAGCTCGGCGGTGACGCCGGGCTTGAAATAGACCGAATGAATGATCCCCGGCTCGCCGGTGTAGTACACGGGGATATCACGTTTCATCAGCGACATGGTGAGGATCTCATCGCCGTTCTTGATGGAAACGCCGCGCTGGCCGTATTTCTCGATCCGCGCCTGCAGATCGAGCGAGAAGAAATATTTCGCCCGCTCCGGGGCACGGAACTGGAACAACACCTTCCGCAGAATGCTGTCGATGATCTCCCGCTTCTTGAGGGGATGCTTGATCACCATGATCTTCTCGCCCGCCTCGACAAAATGCCCTTCCAGATCATCGCGGACCGAGGAGATAACGCCGTTGGTGAGGCAATGCACCATTTTCGGATTCCGCTCCCGCTCAAGAACGTAGAGAGGCGTACCCGGCACATGGCTCCATTCGCCGCTGGTACCCTCCACCACATCGCCGTTTCTGACCTTGAACCTGATCCGGCCGGTGTGGATGGTATGCATATCCACGTAGCTGTATGGATCTGACCGGTACTGGGTAAGTATCTCGTCGAAATCGATGTCCTGTTCCATGACTTGGTTCGGCATAAGTATTATCGGTAATAAAGGTTGCGGCCGCCCATGGTCATCAGCGACTTATGAAGATTGCGCCGGAATTCCCGACGATCCCAGATGCCATGGATATGTCCGCGCTTTAACGCATTGCGGGCGCTGTGGTAGTCGGGCGGGATATCCTGGCCGGTGGTATCGCGGATGACCCGATGGCCGGCGAAACCGATCCGGCTCGAACGGATGGCGAACTGATAATGGGAGCAGCCCAGGAAGCTCGCCACCGGCCCGGCATAGGAGTTGTTGTCGTAGACCACGATATACAACCCGCCGGAATCAACATACTCGCGCACCGCCATGGTGCATTTCGGCATCTGCACGACCCCAAGCGTCCCCTCCTGGATGCGGATGCCGCCGGTGGTATGCACATAGGACAACAACGGCCGCCGCTTGATGCGGGCAATCTCGCAGGCGCGGACGAACTTCTCCCCCTCGGCGGCGCCGACGGTGCCGTTGCGGAAATCGCTGTAGAGCATGGCGACCACGATATCGACCCCCATGACCTTGGCGTCGAAGGTGATGATCCCGCTCTTGCGACCGGTTTTGGCGCGGGCGGCGTTGAGCCGCTTTTCAAAACCGGCGGAGTCCAGAGGGTTGCCGGCGGCGATCTCCGGATTGAACTCCCGGATCGAATCGCTGTCAAAGAGGTGCTGCAGGTACCACTGATACTCCAACGGGAAATGATGCCCGCAGTTCTCGCAGACCCCGCCGAATTCACCGTACAGATCCGGCACCCAGAGATCCTTGCAGCCGTGCTTGGCGGCGTTAGGGCAGGTAACGGTCCGATCCTCGTTGGCCAGCGGACTGGTATAGGTGTCGCCGAACTCAGGCTCACCCCAGGCATTAACATTCTTGCCGGCCACCACCTTGTTCACCTTGGCGCCTGGCTTTCTGGCAACAAAATCGTAGGCGGCGGAAAAAGGCGCCGAAACCTGGCGCAAAAGCACCGAGCCTTCGCCGGAGACGTCCTTGATCACCTTTTGCACCTGCTTCTGCTGACCGCGCAGAAGGTCGTAGCGGAAGCTGTAGTAAGCGCCGCAAAACTGCTTGTACAGCTTGGACATGGAGGTCGGCTTGCCGCTGAAGGCTTTAACCGCCATGTTGCGGTATTTCCTGGAACGCTGCGCCAGCAGCCGTTTCACCTCGTCGCTGTTCAGCTCCCAGGAGATATCGATATGCGGCACCTCGCCTTCACCTTCCGCCGCCTTTTGCACATTCACTTCATAGGCCCGGAATGCACGCAGACTCTTGGTCTTGAGCACCACCTCGTCGGTGGCCCGGATCATTTCAAACTTCACCTGCCGGAAGAAGGCGAAATCATCGCGCTTGGCGCCCAGATCCGGTTCACGGATAATCCGGTCGATGGTCCCCAGCTGCAGGTTGTCGTCGGCAGTGATCTTCAGCCGAACCGCGCACTCCTCGACCAGCTCCTTGGGCATCTTCTCGCCCTCGCGGATCTTGCCCTCGATGGCCGCCGCGCCCTCGGGGGAGATCACCGAATAGTAGCCGTGGGAAAACATCATCCGGAAGTCGGCCATGCCGATGGCCTCGGCGCCGCCGGAGCCACCCTCGGAGATGACCGAAATCATCGGTACCCGCAGTTTCGCCATCGCATACAGATTGCGGGCGATCTGCTGGGCCGCGCCCGGATACTCCTCCACCGGAAATGAGCCGGGGGTGAAGATATAGAAGTGGATGGGAATGCCCTCGGTCTCGGCGACCCGCATGAAACGCAGCGCCTTCTCGTTGCCCCACGGCTTGCTGGAGCCGCCGTTGCGGAATTCCTCGCCGTGTCCCTTCTCGTGCCCGATCACCATCACCTGCTGGGTGACCATCCTCTTCTTCACCTGGCGGACGATGTTGGCCTTGGCCACCACCATCGAGGGGTCAATGTTGGCCTCATCCTCGCCGCCCAGTTCGGTATATTCCTCATAGACATTCTCGAGGATGTCCTTGAGGGAAAAACGCAACGGGCTGCGCACGATCCGCACCCGATCCATGGAGGAGAGATTCTCCTCGCAGCGTTTTTCAAGGAAGGAAATCGATTCCTCAAGGGAACGAACCTCCTGGCTCAAGGCGTCTTCGGAGTAGTCGTAAAAATCCTTTTTCAACAACTCGTATTTTTCCCGCAGGCCGGTGAGGTTGGCCCACTCGTTCCCATCACGGATCTGGGAAAGATAACTCAGACGCTCATCCGTCTTCAGGAGTCGCTTGTTTAGATCTTCCATCTATAATCTCTGCCTGTTTTAAAAGGTGAGGAGCCGGGCCAGATTGTTCTGTAGATACGGAATATTGGTAAGGATAGGTGAGCCGGCGGCATTCTTGCCCTCGATCACCACCTCGTCCATGAATTGCTTGGCCCGCAGTTTGGCCTCGTCCACGCTTTCGCCCCAAACGATGGCCAAGGCCAGGTTGGGGTCATATTCGCTGGGGATCACATAGGGCCGGTCAAAGGGGACATGGGTATAGGTCGCCGCCCAGTCGTGCTTCGGCACCGAAAATCTGTCGATGGTACCGATCCAGGGCGCGAAGCCGCGATGGGTGTCCTCGGCGATGATCCGCATCTCGATGCTGGAGCCGCGGAACTCGATATCCTTCTGCGAATACCCCATCCGGTCGCCCAGCCCCATCCGGATCTGCTCGCGGATCAGATTGGGATGTTCGCCTTTCAGATAGCTGATCCGGGCCGAGACATCGTTTTCAACCTGAATCCGGGTATTGACCTCCAGCAGGTAGGGGCGGCCGTCGCCGGTGACGATCCACTCCCAGGTGCCGACATTGTCATAACGGACGTGGGAGGCGAGCTTCAGTGAATACTCGACCACCTTGTCGAGCACGTCGCCGGCATCGAAATCATAGGCGAAACAGGAGGCATCAAAGCCCGGCGCCGCCTCCAGCCGTTTCTGGCGGCCGGTGCTCTGGATGGTGCAGTTACGGGTGCCGAAGTGGGCGCGCTCGCCGTGGCGGCTGCAGACGATCTGCACCTCCAGATGATTGTAATCGCGCAGGCACTGCTCGATCAATACCCCGCCGTCGCCGAACTGGCGCTTGGCGTAACTCTGAATCTGGCGATAAACACGGCGGAACTGCTCGATCTGGTGCACCTCTTCGATGCCCATGCCACCGCCGCCTGCCGCGGCCTTGACCAGTACGGAAGGATGTTTTATCTGCTGCTCCTGCTGATCCTCAAGCAACTGCCGGGCAATGGCTTCGGCGTCCATCTCGTTATAGATGGGGCCGTCGGTGCCTGGAATGGTTGGGATGCCGAGCCGGTTGGCGACCCGCTTGGTGTTGATCTTGTCGCCGAGATCCTTGATCACCTCCCACTTGGGGCCGATGAAGGTCAGGGGCCGATCACGCACGGTCACCCGCCGGGCAAAACGAAAATCTTCCGAGAAAAAGCCGTATCCGGGATGGATGGCGGTACACTTGGTATGATCGGCGACAGCCAGGATATCGTTGGGATCGGTGTAACTGGAAACGCGCCAGGCCTTGTTCCGGTTGCTTTGGCTGTCGAGATTGAGACGGACGTGCTGAGAATCGACGTCCTCGGGGGTATAAATGACTATATAATCAAGACCCAGATCCTTGCATGCTTCCATGATCCGGATGGCGATTTCGCCACGATTTGCAATCAGTACTTTATCTTTCAAAAGTGATGACCTCGCATCAATCATTCATTGAACGTGGGGCGGACCCGTCAGGTCCGGGCCTTCGTTGCGCCATGACGGGCTCACACACCATGAGTCCGCCACATCGCTCGTATCATCAATCTGATATGGTGCCGACGCCAGCGACCGTTGCTCGAGAGATGCTGCCTTCCGGACGATCTTGGGTAGATTTAACCTTTTTGCGAACAAAATAAAAGGATGAATAATCCTCATCCGATTATCCACCCCGCGGAAAAGTCTAGTTCTACAAACTTCGCCTCTTGGATTCGCCCGTGGCCGTCATCATTTTGCAACATCCCCGGAGATACGCCCCTGCATCCACAGGAAACCAACCTAAGCACCCATAAGCGAGCCTTTTATACCGATTTTCACCCGCAACGTCAATTTTTTTTCGCCCCAGACCAATTTAGATCGAGGAAACGGGATGTTAGACACACGAAGGCGGAAGTTCGGCAGCACATCCGCGCCGGCGCCAAACCTTTCCCGGAAAGACGGACCCCTACCACGAAAATAATGATAGCGGACGATGGCATCTATGACGTATCATTGGTGTCAATTAATATCGAACTATCAACAATCACCCCCTTTTGTCATCACTCAATGGATTCAGAACCTCCTTCTCACGACACCACCGAACCATCGCTATTCAGGCGCATCCTTCACACCATCAACCAACTGAGGGTCCCCGACACCACCGAAGACCTGGAACAGGAAATCCAGGAACTGATTGACGAGGGTGCCGAACAAGGGTTGATCAGCAGCCACGAAGGCCGGATGATCAGCAGTATCCTCGAGTTCCGGGAAACCCTGGCCAGAGAGGTCATGACCCCGCACACGGAGATGATCTGCGCGCCGGACACCACCTCTATCCGCGATATCGTCGCCATGATCACCGAGCATGGTTTCAGCCGCATCCCCATCTTTGCCGGCTCGCCTGACCATATCATCGGCATCCTGCACGCCAAGGATCTGCTCACCTACTCCCTCGGCGACACCCCGGCGCCGGAAATCACCAAGATTGTCAAGCCGGCCTACTTTATCGCCGAGGATTATAAGATCGTCGACCTGCTGAAGGATTTTCAGACCCAGAAGAACCACATGGCCATTGTCACCGACGAATTCGACAGCGTACGCGGCCTGGTCACCATGGAAGACGTTCTCGAGGAGATCGTCGGCGAAATCACCGACGAATACGACAAGGCGAAAAACAACTGGAAGGAGATCGACGCCAACACCCTGATCGCCGACGCCAAGGTCGATGTTGAAGAGATAGAAAACTTCTTTGATGTCGAACTGCCGGAGGGCCCCTATGAATCCGCGGGCGGCTTGATCCTGCACCACCTCGGCCATCTCCCGGGCTCCGGGGCCACGGTCGAGGTGGGCCAACTTACCTTTCAGGTACTCGCCGCCACCAACCGCCGCATCAAGACCGTCAAGGTCTGCAAGAAAAAAAGCAGCGACAAATGACCGAACGCCATCGCAAAGCCGTACCGGTCCTCGCCTCCGGCCTGCTGCTCTTCAGCGCCACGCCTGGCATGCCCGGAATAGCCCTCTGCGCCTGGGCGGCGCTGGTACCGCTGCTCCTTGTCAGCCGCGCCGCCAACTCGCCGGCCAACGCCGCGTGGCTGGGCCTCGGCTGCGGTATGATCTTCTACCCCCTCACCCTTGCCTGGATTACCATCGTCCTCGGCACGTACGGCCATCTCGACTGGTGGCTGACCATCCCGGCCCTGTTGCTGCTCTCCCTCTATATGAGTATCTTCCTGGCTATTTTCACCGCCGGCTGCCGTTTCAACGACGATCGCCTGCCGCTGCCCATCCTCGCCCCGACCCTGTGGGTTGGCCTCGACTACCTGCGCGCCGGACTATTCTCGGGCTTTCCCTGGCTGGATCTCGGCTACACGCAATTCCGCAGCAACCCCATCCTGCAAACCGCCGATCTATTCGGTCATCACACCGTCACCTTCCTGATCGTCATGGTGAACGCCATGCTGGTCGTCCTCGTCACCTTCTATAACGAAAAATCGCAGCCGGACGACGACCGGCCCGACCGGGGACTACGCTTGGCTACCACCCTCCTCCCCGCCGCACTCCTGCTTGCCGCCGCCGTAGGCTATGGTTCCTACCGCCAACAACAGGTGGCCGGCCTGTGCAACGGCGCGGATGAAATAACCGTCACCGTGGTCCAGGGCGATATTCCCCAGGATGAAAAATGGTCGGCTAGGTTCCAGCGGGAAACGGTGCAGCGCTATCTCACCCTCTCACAAAAGGCGCTGGACGGCAAAATCCGGCCCTCCCTCCTGGTCTGGCCCGAGACCGCGCTGCCCTTTTACCCCATGGAGAGCCCCTTTTTCGTTGAGGTTGTTGATACGTTGGTCAACAAGCGGCAGGCCAATCTGCTGTTTGGCGCCCCCCATCGACTCCGGCCGGCCCCCAACTCCGACCCGCAGTATTTCAACAGCGCCTTCCTGATGGTGCCGGCGGACCGTCCCCTCTCCGGGATGAACCTGCCGCTTGCCGCGAGCCCCCCGTACGGCCGGATCAGCGGCCGCTACGACAAACAGCATCTGGTTCCCTTCGGGGAATACATCCCCCTGCGCTTTATCCTCCCCACACTGGCGCCGGTGGTGGAAACCATCGGCGACTTCACCCCCGGCCGGGCCACCGGACCAATCGCTTGCGAGAACGCGCGGATTGGGGTATTAATCTGCTTCGAAAGCATCTTCCCGGAACTGGCCCGCACCCATGTCGCCAACGGCGCCAACCTGCTGGTCAACATCACCAATGACGCCTGGTTCGGACACTCCAACGCCCCTTGGCAGCACCTGGCGATGGCCACCTTCCGGGCCGTGGAGAATCGCCGCAGCCTGGCCCGCGCCGCCAATACCGGCGTCAGCGGCTGCCTTGACCCCCTCGGCCATTCGGCAAAGCTTTCAACGCTATTCACCGCCAGCCAGATAACCGCCAGGCTGCCCCTGCTGTCCGCCGATACGATCTATGGCCGTTTCGGGCATCACTTCGGGTTTCTTTGCCTCCTGATCTCCCTGGCGGGCTGGATAAGACTGCAATCTTCGCAGAAAAATCGATAAGGAGACAAAACATGTCCGCAGAATTGAAACAACAAATCCAAAACCTGAAAGATCGCCTCCTTGCCCTGCGGGACCATCTTTGAAGTAGATGACAAGAAAAACCGGATCGCTGACCTCGAATCGCAAACCCTGGCCCCCGGCTTCTGGGACAATACCGCCCTGGCGCAGAAGATCCAGAAGCAGATTGGCGCCCTGCAGGGGGTAGTCGACAACCTCGAGACCTGCCAGGAAGCCCTCGATGAAGCGGAGCTCATGCTGGAGCTTGCCATCGACGAAAAGGATGACGAGACCGAACGGGAGGCCGCGCAACTGCTCGTCGATCTTGAAAAGAAGATCGCGGTGTTCGAGCTCGAACGGATGTTCACCGGCGAGCACGACACCAACAACGCCCTGCTCACCATCCATGCCGGCGCCGGCGGCACCGAGGCCCAGGACTGGACGGACATCCTCCTCCGGATGTATCTGCGTTGGGCCGAGGACAAGGCATTCACCACCGAAATCCTTGACTACCTGCCCGGCGACGAGGCAGGCGTCAAGAGCGTGACCGTCATGATCACCGGCCGCTACGCCTACGGGATGCTGCGTTCGGAAATGGGCATCCATCGCCTCGTCCGCATCTCGCCTTTTGACACCGGCGGCCGCCGACACACCTCGTTCGCCTCGGTCTTCATCTTCCCGGAGTTGGACGACGACATCAAGGTCGAGATCAACGAGAAGGATCTGCGCATCGACACGTACCGCGCCAGCGGCGCGGGTGGGCAGCATGTCAACAAAACCAGTTCGGCGATCCGGATCACCCACCTGCCCACCAATATCGTGGTCCAGTGCCAGAACGAACGCTCCCAGCATCGCAACAAGGATACCGCCATGAAGATGCTGCGGGCGCGGCTCTATGACCACGAGAAGCAACTGCAGAACGAGCAGCAGCAGGACCTGCACGGCGACAAGAAGGAAATCGCCTGGGGCAGCCAGATCCGCTCCTACGTGCTGCAGCCGTACCGGATGATCAAGGACCACCGCACCAATGTGGAAATCGGCAATGTTGATTCGGTGCTGGACGGCAACCTTGACCCGTTCATCAAGGCGTTTCTGCTCTGGGAACATTGATCCACGATCCTCCCGGTCGGGCCCCTGCGGCACGACCGGGAGGCGTTTTTTACCAAACGGGGGAGACCAACGTGACCGACTGCGCCAAATGCGGCGCCTGCACCGCCGTCTGTCCGGTTTACCGGGTGACCGGCCGTGAATTCCTGACCGCCAGGGGCAAGCTCCACCTCCTGGAGCGGCTCTCGACCCGGGATTGTTCGGCAAGCTACGCCGACATCCTCTCCCAATGCCTCCTCTGCGGCGCCTGCGAGGCAAGCTGCCCGCGCGGGCTTGACATCACCCGCCAAATTGCCGAGGCGCGGCACGACCTGCCGCTGCTGGTCGGCGACCATCCGTTTTTCGCGCGGCTGCTCAAACAAGCGCTTGCCACCCCGGCGCTGATGACCGGCCTGGCAAGCCTCAGAACGGCATGCGAGCGTTTGCTGCCGCCGCACAGCGGCCTCAGAACCCGCCTCGGCCTTCCCCCGACGCCTCACCTGCGGCCGGATGCGGGCACCGCCCCCCTTCCGGTGCAAACGCCGCCGCAATCGGCCGTCGCCTACTTCAGCGGCTGCTTCGCCCGCTATCTGGAGCCGGAGATCAGCCGCGCCACCGAAAAACTCCTCCTGCGCAGCGGGAGCACCGCCCCACACCAGCCAACAGCACAGACGTGTTGCGGCCAAGCCGCCTACAGCAGCGGCGACCGCGCCGAGGCCATCCGCCTGGCCAAGCGCAACATCACGGCCTTTGCCGACCACGCCCAGCCAATCCTCACCTCGTGCGCCAGCTGTTACAGCCATCTCGCCTCATATCCGGCGCTCCTCCGCGACGAACCGGAATGGTCTGTACGCGCCCGCAATTTTGCCGATCGCCTCCGCGAGTTTTCCTCCTTCTTCGCCGATTCCGCGCCCCTGGCCATGCAACTGGCGCCGCCATCAGAGCCGCCGTCCCAACAATCGGTTTTCTATCATGACCCCTGTCACCTGCGCTTCGGCCACCGGATCGTCACCCCGCCGCGCCGCCTGCTTGCCAGCGCCGGTTTTCACCTCCATGCCCCCTTGCATGGCCCCCAATGTTGCGGCATGGGCGGCCTCTTTCATCTCGCTCATCCGGAGCTCGCAGACAAGATCCGCACCCGTCTGCTGGACGACCTTGGCTCCCCCCTCCCCGACCTCGTCACCACCACCTGCACCGGCTGCCTCCTGCATCTGCGCTCCGGCCGGTACCGGCAGGGAGAAACGCCGCCGGTGCCGCACCTTGCCGTTCTGCTCGCCGGACAACTGAAAACCTGACCACCATGGTGGAGAATCTTGCGAAATTCACGATGGAGGGTATAATGGCGCATTCTTTTCCACGGCGGCCGTGCGCCACGAAACCTTCGAGGAATACCGATGCACAAGACATCCTGCCAGACGATTATCGTCGCGCTTTTGCTGTTTCTTCTCGCCGCTCCCGGCTATTGCGCCGTTGATTCGAAGCCCGCTCGCACCTTCAAGACAGACGCTCCGCCCCTGGATACCGCCATCACCGCCGACGGCAAATGGACCTTTATCCTCACCGAGGGAGGGCGCATCCGCATTTACGATCAAAATGGCACCCTGGACGACACCATAACCGTTAACCCCGAGATGGACAGCCTCGCCATCTCCGGCTCCGGCGAAAAACTTCTCCTCTCCAGCCGCCGCACCAAGAACATCCAAACCATCGATCTCACCTTCGTCGCCGTCATCAACAATGACGACTCGCCCTCCATGGGGCCACCCCAGGCGCCGGTAACGATCGTGATTTTCAGCGATTTCCAATGCCCATACTGCGCCAAGGTGGGCGCCCTGCTCGAATACGCCCTCGAACACAATCCGGAAACCGTGCGGGTGGTGTTCAAACAGTTTCCGCTCTCCTTCCACAAATACGCACAAGCTGCCGCCATCGCCTCCCTGGCCGCCAACAACCAGGGAAAATTCTGGGCGTTCCACGATCTTCTCTTTCAGCACGGCAAGGAGTTGAGCGATCAGAAGATTGAAGCGCTTGCCAAGGAGGCGGGCCTGAACATGAAGCGGTTCCGCACCGACATCAAGAACGAACTGCTCAGCGACCGGGTCGCCCAGGATATCCAGGAAGGACAGCGCAACGGCGTCCGCGGCACCCCGACCATCTTTGTCAACGGCCGCAGCCTCAACGAGCGCTCCCCGCAGGGGCTGCAGACGCTCATCGACCAAGAGCTGGCCAGGACCAAGGCAAAAAACAGATAAACAACCCACGCCGCGCGGCGCCAACAACTTTCGAGCATCCCTTGACCCAGAAAAAACTGAACCTCCATGACACCGAGGCCGCCAAACTGCTGTACGGCGACCTGAACCGGAACCTTGAAGCCCTGGAACGGGCTGTGGGCGTCAAGATCGGGGTGCGCGGCGGCGCCCTCACCATCAGCGGCAGCGACCACGAGGTGGCGGTGGCGGAACAGGTGACAAACCAACTGTACGGCTTAATATGCGCAGGCTACCCCGTATACCCGCAGGATGTGGTTTACGCCGCCCGCGCCATCGAACGCGCCCCCAAGGCCGACCTCAAGGAAATCTTCCTCGACGAGGTCTACATAACCGCCCGCAACCGGCTCATCTCACCCAAGGGGCCGAGCCAGAAACTCTATATCGACGCGATCCGCAAGAGCGATATCGTGTTCGGCATCGGTCCGGCCGGAACCGGCAAAACCTATCTGGCCGTGGCCATGGCCGTAGCGGCGCTGACCAGCAACCGGGTCCGGACGATCATCCTCACCCGCCCGGCGGTGGAAGCCGGCGAGCGGCTGGGCTTTCTCCCCGGCGACCTGGCCCAGAAGGTAAACCCCTATCTGCGGCCGCTGCATGACGCCTTAAACGACATGCTGGGTCACGAAAAAGCCGCCGAACTCACCGAACAGGGGATCATCGAGATCGCCCCCCTTGCCTTCATGCGCGGCCGGACCCTGAACAACGCCTTCGTGATCCTGGACGAGGCTCAGAACACCTCCCGCGAGCAGATGAAGATGTTTCTGACCCGGCTGGGCTTCAACTCCAAGGCGGTGGTGACCGGCGACATCACCCAGATCGACCTGCCGACGCAACAGCCCTCGGGCTTGATCGAGGCAAGCAAGCTGTTGCAGAATATCGACGGGATCGATTTCGCCTTCTTTACCGACGCCGACGTGGTCCGCCATCCGCTGGTGCAGGACATCATCCGCGCCTACGAAAAAAAGACGCCCCGGGCCAGGAAATGAGGCCCGCGCCGTCACCTGCAGGCGTTCGAACCGTGCGACACCGGCAACCGACAACAGCCAAGGGATAACACCATGCCCGTACTCCTCAGCGCCGACCACCCGCAACCGCTGCCGGTCAGCCTCAGCACCGTCAGGACCGACGCCGAACGCCTGTTGCAGTTGTGCGGACAGCAACCGTGCGACTGGAGCATCCTGCTCGTCGACGACCCCCGGATGGCCCGACTGAACGAACAGTACCGCGCCAAGAAGGGGCCGACCAACGTCCTTGCCTTTTCCTTGCGGGAAGGCGAGACATACCCCGACGACGGGCCGCTGGGCGACGTGGTGATCTCGCTAGACACTGCGGCCAGGGAGGCACAACGGGAAGGGATATCCCTGCGCCGTCGCCTGCAGATCCTGCTCATCCACGGGCTGCTACACCTCCTCGGCCAGGATCACGAACGATCAGAGGCCGAGGCCGAACGGATGGAAGCCGACGAACGGCAACTGCTCAACCGCCTTGACGACACCCAAAGGAGAACCTCGATGACCAATCTCGCCATCAATGTCGACCATGTCGCCACCCTGCGCCAGGCCAGGGGCATCAACGAACCCGACCCGGTGCTGGCCGCCGGGATATGCGAACTCGCCGGGGCGGCAGGTATCGTCGTCCACCTTCGGGAGGACCGCCGCCACATCCAGGACCGCGATGTCTACCTGCTGCGGCAAACGGTGAAAACCAAACTCAACCTGGAAATGGGGGCGGCACCGGAGATCATCAACATCGCCCTGGATGTCAAGCCGGATATGGTGACCCTGGTGCCGGAGAAAAGACAGGAGCTGACCACCGAGGGCGGCCTCAACGTCACCGGCCAGAAGAAGAAACTCGCCGCGGTCATCGACCGATTCATCGGCGCCGGCATCCCGGTAAGCCTCTTCATCGACCCGGACCTGAAACAGGTCAAGGCGGCCAAGGATATCGGCGCGACCTTTGTTGAAATACACACCGGCCGCTACTGCGACGCCGACGACGAAACGGAACGGGCAAAGGAGTTCAATCTGGTGGCGGCTGCCGCCGACGAGGCCTTTGCCATGGGCTTACGAGTCAACGCCGGCCACGGCCTCAACTACCTGACCACGGCTCCGGTGGCGGCGCTGAAAAGCATCGAGGAATTGAGTATCGGCCACGCGATCATGGCACGGGCGATCTTTGTGGGGCTGGATCAGGCGGTGCGGGAAATGCTCGCCCAGGTTGCTGCGGGGAGCCGGTAAGACAGGGAAAACCTTTTGGCGCAATCACATCATCTTTTCGATATGGGCCCTCTCCTCATCCAGCATCTTCCGGATGTGAATCTGGCGCGTTTTCTTTTCGAACTGAATCACCACTCCGTCTTCCTCCATGGTGAAGAGACGGGCGATGCCGCCGATCTTGATCGTGACGCCGGCAAAGAGGGTATCATACACATAGACGCATTCATCGGTTAGCTGCTCCATCTCTTCCTGGAGCTTCTTCTCGGCCTCCGACAACATGTTGACCCGTTCCATCAGCTTGGGCATCACGGCGGTCATCTTCTTGAGCAGGGCGAGTTTTTCCGGTGGCATCTTGTCACCCTCGGCCTTCTTCATCGCCTCCAGCGCGCCGATATTCTTGATGGTCTGATTCAATCGCTCAGGCCAGATCGCCAACTCCTCATCAAGCTTTTTCCGCCGCACCTCAAGGCCGGGGTTGATGCCGACGCTCACCTCGGTGACCACCTCGCCGTCCGACCCCAGGTTCTTCACATAAACCGAACCGCCCACTACGTACGTCCCGCCGACAACGGTGCCGTTACCCTTGACCGCGACCAGGTCGCCGCCGGTTTTGACCTTCCCCTGCACCATGAAATCCTTGACCGTCAAACTGCCGAGGGTTTCGAGGATTGGACCGTTTTCCACAAAGCCGACGTTCATGTCGCCCTTGCTGCGCAACAGTACCTCTTCGCCAACGATGCTGCCGTTGACGACAAGCTTGCCATGGGTCAGGATTTCGGCGTTGTTGATATTCTTCTGAACCGTGACATTACCCTTGCTGCGAATCTTGAACCCCGGCAGCACATCCCCGGCAATGGTCAATGATTTGCCGCAGAAGGCGATATTGCCGACGCTCATATCGAGATCGCCCTTGACGACATGGGAGTCGAAGACCGAAGGCTTGCCGTCGGCCATCAAAAATTTTCCGTCCAGGGTTGAGACGACCTTGCGGCCATCCTCGGAAACCTTGACGCCAGGGCCGCCCTTCAGGGCGATATCCTTGCCGGGCTTGGAGGGGATGGTGATACCAAAGACATCCTTGCCGGGTGTGCCGTCGGTGAGGGGAATTTTTTCGAGCAGGAGCTGACCGGCATTGACATTGACAATGGTGCCAAGCTCACGGAAATCCACGGTATCCCGCTTCGCCTCCTTCTGCTTGGGCGACCGCACCATGGAGGGCTTGACATGCATCTTGACCCTGGCGTTTTCCCCCTTCACCGGCGGCACGCCCTTGGCCACGTCAACGAAGTTATCGTCCCGGACCACCGGTTTTGGCAGCAGGCCATGAATGATCTCATACTCGACAAGAACCGCGTTGACCTTGGCGGCATCAAACGACTCGATATCGGGCAGTTCCCCATCCTGCTCAACCGGGATGAGATACGCCGCCAGCCGGTCCTTTGCCACCTTGAGCAGAAAAGCATCGTCGAGGACGCTTACCCCGCCTTTGAAAAGTTTCTCATCCGCCATTCATCTCACCGATATGGATACTGGCCTCACAACTCTATCGAAATCAGTCTATCCGCCCGGGGCAATACGGCATCGAGCCCCCACGACACGTTTCTCCATGTTACCTATCGGCCCGCTTCACATTTTCTGAAGCAGAATGCGCCATCCGGCACAATTCACAACTCCTGTTCCAACCCCTTGATATGCTCCTGCTCACCGAGCACCACCATGATGTCGCCAGGCAGCAGCATGCTTTGCGGATTGGGGTTGAACAACATCTCGCCATTCTCACGCTTGATGGCAACGACAATCAAATCGTATTTCTTGCGAATCCCGGAGCTCTGCAGCGGCATATTGACAATCTTCGCCTTGTCGGAAACCGCCAGTTCCTCCAGCCGCAACCCCAACTCGTGGGTTGACGTGTTGACGGCCAGATCGATAAAATCGATGACCGTCGGCCGCACCAGTTGCTGCGCCATCCGGCAGGCGCCGATGTAGTACGGGGATATCACCTTGTTGGCGCCGGCACGCAGCAGTTTGGTTTCCGCACCCTCCTCGCCGCTGGAGCGCGCCATGATATACAGATTGGGGTTGAGTCCGCGCGCGGTCAGGGCGATATAGACATTATCGGCGTCGGAGGTAACTACCGCGATCAACCCTATGGCCTCGCTGATGCGGGCCTTCAACAGCACATCGTCAACCGACGCTTCACCCTCCAGGGCCAGATACCCGAGGTCATTTATTTTCTGCAACTCGACGGGATCCTTTTCGATGATCACGAAATCCCGCTTGTTCTCCTTCAGAATCTTACATATCACCCTGCCGATCCGGCCGAATCCGCAGACGATATAATGCTTCTTGAGGCCGGACACCTTTTTCTCCATACTGCCTCTCCCAAAAATCCTCTGCAAGCCCCCCTCGATCATCGCCTCGGTGATCTCGCTAAACAAATAAAGCATAAAGCCGGCGCCGATGACAATCAGCACCATGGTAAAGATCTTACCGATGGGATGCAGGGGCACGATCTCGCTGTACCCGACCGTGGTGATGGTAATCACGGTCATGTACAAACCATCCAGCACGGTTGCGCCTTCAATGGCCATGTAGCCGCAGGTACCGAAAAGAAGGATGACACACAACAGGATTGCACTGACAATTATTTTCTTCATCAATCCCTGCGTTCCGCTTTCATTCCACCCTCGCCGCGACCCAGCCGCCCGACACAGTCCCTCAAAGTGACAATATCTGCTTATAATTCAAGACTATACTTTTCGTTTTACCTAAATGTCATTAACAATTCAACAATACGAAAAAAAAACCGATTCCCAGAGCGCTTTGCAGACAATTTCCGCGGCTACAACCAACAAGATGCCACTCAACGAATCAAGTTTCCCGGCAAGCAGCCGATAAGTTCATTAAAGGCGGTTACAAGAGCAACCACGAACCAAAGGAAGGAACGCCATGACCCACCAACAAGCCATTCGAGTCCTGATGCTGAGCCCTTTCTATTACAAGATGGATCTTTCCTCGCGGATGATGCTGATCCACGAATTTTGCGCCATCTACGCCCAGATCAACACCCCGGAACGCTGACGCGCAGCGCCTGCCGCCGGCCGGATTCACACTACGCCTGGTTCCGACCGGCAACGATCATAGCCGTTTGAATGCGATGATCGCGCCACCCCATCCCACTGTCCCAAGCGACACCCTGCCCCGCCCGCCGATCCCCCCCAAACGTAACGAGATATTTTATTGGCATTTTTTCCTGTAATTGGTTTATAGTTTTGACCGTTTTGATGCACAGATTTCGTTGCCCAGACGTGCCGACAGTATCTTCGCAACCACACCCGAGACCACGGCCCACCACGACCGCGTTCACCTTACATACCCGGTGCCGGCACCTCACCTGACGCATCTGCCGTATCACATTGATCGAGATTGCTTTGCGTTTCACAATAATATCCATCAATTTTTTCACACAAAGGAGCACCGCATGAACATTCTCGTTTTCGGTCCCAACGGCAGCGGCAAAGGCACTCAGGGCGCCATCATCCAGAAAAAATACAATATGCCTCACATCGAATCCGGCGCCATCTTCCGCAAGAATATTGGCGGCGGCACCGAACTGGGCATGAAGGCCAAGGAATATATCGATCGCGGCGATCTGGTGCCGGACAACATCACCATCCCGATGATCCTGGACCGCCTGCAAGAGGCCGACTGCAAACAGGGCTGGATCCTCGACGGCTTCCCCCGCAACAAGGTCCAGGCCGAAACCCTTGCCAAGGCCCTCACCGACGCCAAGATGCCCCTTGACTACGTGGTCGAGATCGTTCTTCCCCGCGATGTTGCCAAGCTGCGGATCACCGGCCGCCGCCTCTGCGTCAACGACAACAACCACCCCAACCACATCGCCTTCGACGCCATCAAACCGGTGGAAAAAGACGGCAAGCTGGTCTGCCGGGTTTGCGGCGGCGCCCTCAACACCCGCGCCGACGATCAGGACGACGTGGCCATCGACAAACGCCACGACATCTACTACGACGACAACACCGGCACCATGGCCGCGGTCAACGTCTTCAAGGCCATCGGCGGCAAAACCAAGGTGATCTCCGTGGACGGCAAGGCCTCCATCGACGCCGTTTCCGCTTCGATCATGAAGGATCTTGTCTGATCGCAGAGCAACACCGCAAGCCACATAAAAAAAGCCATGCGCCCGGCAAGGGTTGCATGGCTTTTTTTGTGATACCGCCCCGCCGCAGGGCGGATCGCTATCAGTGGCTGTCCCGACCGAACCGTTGCCACGCCTCGCGGTACAACCCATTCAACCGCTCCTCAAACTGCAGACGATACGGCTCAAGCTCGTTGGCCTTGAGGCCCGGTGGCACGAACAACGGTTCGCCATGGCAGATGGCAAGCTTGGCGAACGGCTTGGGGAGCATGGTCCGGTCCCAGCTTTTGAACACGAAAAAGCGATCCGCCGCCGCCACCACCGGCAGGATCGGCGCGCCGGTGCGGCTGGCGATGAGCAGCGCCCCGGCCTGGGCGACAAAGGCCGGCCCCTGGGAGCCGTCGGCGACAATGGCGGCCGCGCATCCCCTGCCCATGGCGGCGACAATCCCTCGCATGGCCTTCACCACCCCGCTCTTGCCCCGGGAGGCGCGGACGATCTCGCAGCCACGGCGGGCCAGC
>JAOUHH010000222.1 GCA_029865195.1 Desulfobulbaceae bacterium | reverse complement strand
CCTGCGCGAGGAGTTTCTCGCCACCAGCATGCGCCAGTCCCTGGCCGTGGACGAGGTGCTGGGCAAATTGATCAGATCCTGACCCTGCCCGCCAGACCACAAGGACGTTGCCCATGCCCCCCATCGCCTCCTATCTCGCCCCGCCGCTGCTGGGCGCCTTCATCGGCTACATGACCAACTATGTGGCGATCCGGATGCTCTTCCGACCGCTCAAGCCCTGGTACATCTTCGGACTGCGGGTGCCGATGACCCCGGGCGTCATCCCCCTGAAACGAAAGGAGCTGGCCGAAAACATCGGCGAGATGGTGGGCGGCCACCTCCTCACCAGTGCCGACGTCAGCCAAGCCCTCAGCGAAGAGGGCTTCCGGCTCGAACTGCGGGGCCTTATCGACCAACGGATCACCGAGGTGCTGGACCGGCCGCTGGGGCCGGTGGCCTCCATCGTGCCGGCACGCTTCCGCTCCTACTTCAAGGTGGGGATCAAAATCCTCCGCTGGCGGACCCTGAAGCACCTGCACGGCCACCTCCGCAGCAACGCCTTTGCCGACCGGATCACCCCGGTCATCGGCGATCACCTGCACACCTTCCTCAACCGGCCGCTGGAGGAAATCCTCGCCCCGGAAAACCGTGACCGGCTGGAAAGCACCATCGAAACTGCGGTGGCGAACTTCCTCGGCAGCGAGGGGGTCGAGCAGTGGGTGCGGGCGACGGTGGGCGGCCGCATCGACACCTTTATCGCCGAAGACCGCTCCCTCAACGATCTTCTCCCGGCCGGCCTCAGGGCCCTGCTTCTCGACCGCCTGGAAGCGGAAGCGCCGCACCTGATCCACAAGATCGCCAAGCTGTTGCAGGAACCGCTGGTCCAGGACCGGATCGCCCGCGGTATCACCAACGCGGTGGGCTCCTTCACCGCCAACCTCGGGCCGCTGGGCGGGCTCCTCGGCGGCTTCCTCAACCCGGAGATGATCGGCGGCAAGGTCCGCGACTACCTGGAAGGCAAGGGCGAGGAAATCGCCCAGTGGCTCTTTGACGAGACCGTGCAGCAGAAGCTGGCGGTGATCCTCCGCGACAAGGCGGAAGGGTTCATGGCCACCCCGGCCTCGCGCCTCCTCGACAAGCTGACTCCGGAAACGGTGGCGATAATCCGCGACGGCCTGGCCGACCAGGCCATCCTCCTCCTGCGCGACCCCGCCACCGCCAGGGGGGTGGCGGGACTGACCCGCGAAGCGCTGGAAACCCAGGCGCAACGCCCCTTGCAGGAGATCATCGCCGACCTCTTCGGCGCCAAGGCCGCGGACCAGGCGATCTCCTGGACGGTGGACGAGGTCGTCACCCTGCTCCGCTCCCCCACCGTCAAACGGTTGCTGGACAAGATGGTCGCCGATCTGGTCGAAGACCGCCTCCTGCAGGCGCCGGTCGGCAAGCTCTCCGACTTCCTGCCCAAGGAGGTCCAGAACGGCATCACCGACTACCTCCTCCAGCAGGTGGGCAATATCCTGGTCCGCGAGGTGCCGGGGCTGGTGGACACCCTCAACATCCGCCGCATCGTCGCCCGCAAGGTCAACACCCTCGACCTCCTGCGGCTTGAGGGGTTGCTGCTGTCGATCATGGAGGAGCAGTTCAAGTACATCAACCTCTTCGGGGCCCTGCTCGGTTTCCTGATCGGCCTGTTCAACCTGGCCTTTTTACTCTCGACCTGATTTTTTTTAAAAAAGGTGGAACAAACACAAATCATGGTTGTCTAACTTATTAAGGAACAACGGCGGGGGCCCTCCACCCTTGCGCATGTTCCCTGTTTCTCCTTTTTTTCTCTCCTTCTTGAAAGGCTCCGGACCACCGGAGCAACAAAAAGGGCCGGCGCCTTCCCAGCGCCGGCCCTTTTCTTTTACCAACTCATCCCGGCCAGCCACTTACGCGTCAGGTATACTGCTTGGCCACCGTCTCGATGCGACTGTGGATGGGTGGCACCACCGTCTCATCGATCCAGACGTCAAGCACCGTAGGCTTGCCCGAGGCCACCACCTCGGCCAGCAATTGCGGAGTCAGGCCACCGGGTTGATCGATACGGATCCCTCTGGCACCGAGCCCTTCGGCCACCTTGGCGATGTCCGCCCGCTTGAAATCGGAGCGGATACCCTCAGGCACCGGCGGCGAGAATAGCTTGCGGCCATGATGCACCATGCCGTACATGGAGTTGTTGAAGACAACCCAGATCACCGGGATGCCATACTCCACCGCCGTGGACACCTCCATGCCGTTCATCATGAAGCTGCCGTCCCCCACCAGGGCCACCACCGGCCGGTCGGGCGCAGCCAATTTGGCGCCCACCGGCGCCGCCACCGCATAGCCCATGGAGCCGAAGCCCAAGGAAACAAAAAACGACTTGGGCCTGTCGATGGTCATGTAACGGATCGCCCAGGCCATGCTGGTGCCGATATCGGCAAAGTAGAGGGTCTCGGCCGGCAGCCCCTTCTGCAGGTCGGCGACCAGCCGCCGGGGATGGTACAAGACACCTTCATCGGTCAACGGTTGTTCCCGGTATTTTTCCTTAAGCGCGGCCACCTCGGCGAGTTGCTCGTGGCCGCGCTCCTTGGTCTGCTGACAAAGCTTCCCGAGACACGCGGTGTTCGCCTTTGCCCCCCGGCAAACCGCGTCGGCCAGATCCTGCCAGGCGGAAACCGTGCCGCCCACCTCCCGGAGCATGGCGTAGACGATCTCTTCGAGGATGGTTCGGGCATCCCCCACCAGGCCGATGCTGGCCGGGTAGTTTTTGCCGATCTCCTCGCTGTCGGCATCGATCTGGATCAGATGGCCGCCTGGTTGCAGCCGTTGATCCCAGCCGCCGGTCATCATCTCGTTAAAGCTGGTGCCCACCGCCAGCAGGACGTCGATATCCCGCTCGACGATGTACTCCTTAGCCACCGGCGAGCCGGCAAAACCAAGACAGCCCAAGGAAAGCGGGCTCGACTCCGGGAACACCCCCTTGGCCTTGGGCGAGGTGGCCACCGGAATCTTCAACAGGTTGGCCAGGACGAGAAGGGCCTCGGCACC
Source organism: Desulfobulbaceae bacterium (assembly GCA_029865195.1). Taxonomy (GTDB): domain Bacteria; phylum Desulfobacterota; class Desulfobulbia; order Desulfobulbales; family UBA5123; genus UBA5123. The sequence continues at coordinate 1,500 of JAOUHH010000222.1, read as the reverse complement.
GCCGGAGAGCGCGGTGCCCCAGCCGGCGATGATGGCCGGCCGCTTGGCACCGAGGAGGATGCTTGCCGCATCAAGAACCCCTTGCCGCTCGAACATTCTGGAGGCGACGGCGCAGTTGGCCGAACCAACCCGCGCCGCCGAGCTCTTCATCACATCCACCGGCAGGCTCAGGTGTACGGGCCCCTTGCGGCCGGACATGGCCAGGCGAAGGCTCTTTTCGACCATATACTGTACCCGCTTGGGGTTGAGCAGCATGCCGCTGTACTTGGTAAAGTTGCGAAAGATGCTGACCAGATTCACCCCTTCGGCCCCCGACTCCTGGATCGCCCCCTTGCCGAAGACCGAGGTGGCCACCTGACCGGTGAGGGCGCAAACCGGCACCGAGTCGGCATAGGAGGAGGCAAGGCCGGTGATCAGGTTGGTGGCGCCAGGCCCGGCGGTGGAGCAGCAAACGCCGAGCTTGCCGGAAACCCGCGCATAGCCGTCGGCCATGAAGGCGGCCCCCGCCTCGTGCCTGCTGACGATGGATTGCATGCTGCTGTCGCAGAGGGCGGTATTCAACTCCTCGATGGCGCCCCCCGGCACCCCGAAGATGTACTGCGCGCCGGTTTCCTCCAACAACGCAACGACTAGCTCCGATGTTTTCATAGCCCTCCCCCCTTTTTCTATAAATCACCCCAGAAACAACGCACGACTCGGTTAAATTTCCTGACACCATACAGAAACAAACGGCGCCAGGCAACGCCTAACACCTTCTTAACATCCCGAGATGACACATTTTTTTCACACGTAGCACATACCATAACAACATCAGTGCCAATCATTCGCACCCAGAAGCCCCATCGGGAAGGGGCGAGACCAAGGGAGGCAACGCCAATTGACAATCGGTGTAGAGGCGGGATGCGTCTTGAGAGACGAGGTGGCTGGAAAAGAGTGGGAATTTTTTCCCAAATGTTTTTTGCCGCACGACAAGAAATGTCTGCGTGGAGGAAGCAATCAGGTCAGAAATTTAAGGAAAAAGAGGCAACATTGTTAAATTCATTCCGGAACCGGCCGCGGTGGCGTTCCCTGATAGCCGACGTCTTTACAACGGAGCGGATAAAAAGTACCGGCAGGCCTCTCTGCCGCCTCGGCATAACAGGCCTGAACACCGGCGTGTACCCAGGTACACAACAGACGACAAATTTCTGCCGGTGTAAATCCGGCATCCCTGAGAAAGGCGGCGGCATAACCGGCCAGATTGATGGCCCCACCGCTCTGACGCATATGGGCATGGATCTTGTGAGCCAGGCGCAGACGCGGACCAACCTGATATCCCAGGCGATGCGCCAGCCGTTTCATGGGTGACACCCGTTCATCGAAAGGGCTGAGCGGTGATGCCTGGTGGGCACCGTTCTGCGGCACCGGTCGCCGGTAGCCGGGAATCTGCGGGACAGCCTTTTTCACCCTCTCCTGGTACCTCACGATTATTTCTGCACCGCACATCTCCTCCCCTTGGTG
>JAOUHH010000221.1 GCA_029865195.1 Desulfobulbaceae bacterium | reverse complement strand
GGCCACCACCACATCGGCGTCCGCCCCGCAGACGCCGCGCGGCATCTTCTCGCTGATCCGGCACGGCCCCATCACGCAGTTGCGGCAGGTGGTGCCGAGTTCGCAGAACTTGCAGTGCGGGGTTTGCACCTCCAACCGATCCCAGGCCGTTTCAACCCCGTCACGTTCAGCCTTGGCGAGCATTTTCCTGGCGTCGGGCCAGATTGATTTTTCCTCTATCGAGAGCTTCTTCTTTGCCATGACGCTGTCCTCCTTAACTATAATGACGGGGTGGATGAAAAGGGCTTTACATGATAAGGGTACAGCCGACGCTCCCTATTTTCTGTCAGCTACCCGACAGATGCCCTTTTTTATCCGTGTCCCAGCAATCCGCCAGACCAAGACAGCCTATCCGCAGTGCGGGAAATCCTTCAACACCTCCAGGTTGGGGACCAGATACACCCCCCGCGTTTTCTTGACCAGAACCCCGCTCTTGATCATCTCGTTGATCGCCGTCGAGACCGTTTGCCGCGAGGAACCGACCACGGCGGCAAGCTGCTCCATGGTCAGATCGATGGGCATGGCCACCCCTTCGGCACCTTTGGTGCCATGGCTTCGCGCCTCGTAGAGGAGAAATTCAACCAGCCGCTGGGTGACGTCCTTGAACACCAGGCTCTCGATGATGGAAAAGGATTGCTTCAGCAGTTCGCCGAGAATCCCCATCACCGTCCGGTTGAAGACCGGGGAACCGGTCATGTAGCGATAGAATCCGGCCGTGGGCATCGCCAGGATGGTGCAATCGTCCAGGGCGGCAACAAAGGCGCGGGTGTGGGTGGTGTAGATGTCGCCGCGATTGAGGATGGCCAGGGAAAAATCCTTGTCTTCAAAGGCGAGGTAAATCCGCACCCGCCCCTTCTTGACGATAAAAACACAATCCTCCGCATGGCCCGGCGTGAACATCAAGGCGTTGCGCGGGTACGAAATCTCCCGGAATTCCTGCCGGATCCGAGCATGTTCCGGCTTGTCGAGTTCCTTGATCAGGTCAGGTGTATGCAGGTCTGTTTTCATAAAAAAATCACCCAGATCAAAACACAAACGACAACCACGGTAATGATTGCCCTTAAAAATTTAGGCTTGCGCCACGCGCCCGCCTAACATAATATTACCCTAAAACGATCTGCCGCGCATCCCCGCCGACAGCCTCCCGGAGAACGACATGCTCTTTTCTCCCGCCCCAGCGAACAACAAGAAGTTCCACGGCCCTTCCACCAATCCATGGCTGTGCGTCATCATCGTTGCCGCGTTGTATGTGACAAGCCTCCATAATTATCTATTGTTTCACTCCCTGCTGGAAATGTTCAATGTCATTGTCACCTGCACCATCTTCATCATCACCTGGAACACCCGCCGCTTCTGGCAAAACAACTACTTTCTTTTCATCGGCTTATCCTATCTCTTCGTCAGCGCGCTCACCCTCCTGCACGTCTTTGCATACAAAGGCATGCATGTTTTCTTGATGAATGGTCCGAATCTGCCAACCCAGCTCTGGATAGCCGGGCGTTACCTGGAGGGATTCTCGTTTCTGATTGCCCCCTTCCTGTTGCACAGAAAAATACGTTCGGAACATATCTTCGCATGCTATCTGGCTATTACCATCCTGCTCCTCGCATCCATCTTTTACTGGCATCTCTTCCCGGACTGTTTCATAGAGGGGCAGGGGCTTACATCCTTCAAGAAAGGCAGCGAAATTTTTATCGGCGCCATCTTTCTGGTCGCAATTGTTCTCCATGCGCGGCATAAAAACGAATTCAGCCCGCCGGTCTTCCGCCTCCTGATCTGGTCGCAATGCTTTAACCTCTGCGCGGGCCTTTTCTTCATTTTCTACATCGATGTGTTCGATATCTCGAATCTGCTCGGCCACCTCACCCGCCTCATCGCCTTTTACCTGATTTACAAGGCGATTATCGCCGTCGGCCTGCAAACTCCCTACAACCTCCTTTTTCTCGAATCGGAAAAGGAGCGCGGCGAACTGCTTCAATATTCCGACAAACTTGAACAAATCGTCGCAGAAAAAACAGCCAAACTGAAACAGACCAACATGAGACTCGCCACCACGCTCGCGAATGTCGCCGATGCAATTATCACCATCGATGCCACCGGGATTGTCGAATCATTTAACCCGGCAGCAGAAAAAATCTTCGGATATCCGGCCGCGGAAATTATAGGCCAAAACGTCAGCATGCTGATGCCGGAGCCATATCGCTCCCGTCACGATCACTATCTGCACCAGTATGATAAAACCAACATCTCGCGCGTCATCGGCAAGGGACCGATGGAATCTTCCGCCCGTCGGCGCGACGGCAGCGGGTTTCCGATCGATTTGTCGGTGAGCCAGATGGAACTGGAAGGGCGACGCATCTTCATCGGCGTCATCCGGGACATTTCGGAACGGAAAAAAGCAGAGGAAAAAATTATCCGGCAACGGGCGGAACTTGCCGCCGCAAAACGCACCAAAGGGTTGAAAGAGGGGTTCCTGGCCATGGTCAGCCACGAGATGCGGACCCCGCTCACCCCGATCATCGGTTTTTCCGAACGGATAATGAAAAAATCACCGCCGGATGGAAAAATCTTTGAAGCCGCCAACCATATCCTGAAAAGCGCCAAACGACTTCAGGAGATCATCAACGATCTTCTTGATTTTAGCAAGGTGGAGGCTGGAAAACTGCAACTCGACATCAAGCCGGTTAATTTTCAGCATATCATGGATCACCTGCTGCCCAGCATCAATCAAATGCTGCAGGCCAAGGATCTCAAGCTTACCTTATCCATACCCCCGAACCTGCCGCTGCTTGCCGCCGACCGCCTGCGACTGGAACAGATCCTGCTCAACCTGCTCTCCAATGCGATAAAATTCACCCCTGAAAACGGCGCCATCTTCGTCAGCGCCGAAGACCGAAAAGGACAAATCGTGATCATGGTCCGCGACAACGGCGAGGGCATCTCCGCCGAGGATCAACTGCTGATTTTCGACCATTTCCATCAGGTTAAACGTCAGACGCAGGAACAACAGGGAACAGGACTGGGATTGGCGATCACCAAAAATCTGGTGGAACTGCATGGCGGAAAAATCTGGGTTGAAAGCGAACCCGGCAGGGGGGCAACCTTTACCTTCACCCTCTTTGCGGCTCCGGCCGCCGCGACAGAGACCGTTACGGCCTAGAAACACCCATCGCAACCGAATCAGCGACCCTTGAAAAGTATCCGGCCAGATATACCCTGCTTGCGCACCACGATATCGTCGGGGTTGATCCGCACCACGGTGTAACCGAAAGCAAAGTCCCCTTCCTTGACCACCCTGTTGCCCAGCACCGCAACCCGTTGCGCGGGGAGTTCCGACCAGGCCACGGCCTGGAGGGCAAGCTCGGGGGTTTCAAGGACCGGCAATTCCCCCTCGACGGCACCATTTTGCCGGGGAGGCTCCACCACCACCGGCGGCTTGGCATTTTGGACGGCCGCTGGCCTTGGCGCCGGTTTGTCCGGCATGGCTCCGGCATCGGCAGCCACCACCGGCCGCACCGGGGCCGCAACCGCATGCCCGCGCTGCTCCACCGGGACGATATCGACTACCGATTTCAACTCCGCAGGCGGGGCGGGAGGGGAGGCTGGAAGTGGGGCGGGAACCGGAACGGAAACAGGGGCCGGGGCGGTTGCCGCCGCATCCGGCACGGCGGCAGGGGTATCCATCTCCCGCGCCATTGTCGTCTCGTCGGCCGAAGGCGAGAGGCCGCCCCGCCATACCCAGCCGACCACGGCAAGCATTGCCGCCACCGCCAGCAAGCCGCCGACAATCCAGAGCCTGCCGGCGCCGCCCTTCCGCTCAAGCCGCACATAGGGACTGACCCCTTGCGGCCATCCCCGCCGGGAGTCATCGGCCTGCCCTTCTTCCTCGAGTTTCTTTAACGCCCGCAGAATCGAACTCACGTCGCGCCCCCCGCTACCACCGACGCCGGGGTGCTGATCTGCGGCATCGGATAACGCTTGGCCTCGCGATAGAGGATGATCTTGGTCAACGGCCCGACCTTGCCGTCCGCCTCAAGGCCGTATTTCCTCTGCAGATTCCGCACAATCGCCTTGGCCCCTTGGTCATAGGCCGCGGTCATGGCGACATCGCGGCAGCCAATGTCCCGGAGCAGCATCTTGAACGACAGTACCGAACTACTCGGCGCGTTTCTGGGGATCGTGCCGTCAATCCGCAAAAAGTTCTTCCACGGCACATAGGCGGTTCCGGTCCAGAAGGAACGAATCGCCGCCTCACCAACCTCGATCTCACGTTCGCCGCCCCGCAGGGTGAAAACGCCGGGCCGCATCCGCGCGACCGCCAGATAGATAGGCTGCGCCGGGCCTGGGACGCGCATCTCAAGGATCGCCGGCAGCCCCAGGGCGCGGAGGCAATCTAGGTCGTCCACCAGACGCAACATGAAGCCATTCTGCTCACCGGCCAACCGGAAGAAGGTCTGGTCGTCGGATACGGCATCGAGCTCGTCGCGTACCAGCAGGCCCTTATCCCAGACCGC
>JAOUHH010000220.1 GCA_029865195.1 Desulfobulbaceae bacterium | reverse complement strand
TTGTCGCCACCGATTTTCTCGTCGGTTACCGGGTCATGGGGGCTGATCTGGCCGTTCTTGAAGCCGCGGATGGTGTTCAGGCCGCCGAGGTAGAAGCGCTCGAATACCGGCAGCTTGTCGTTTTCATTTTCAAAAACCTGGCCGGCGGCAAGTTTCCAGTGCGCCACCGTCTCCCAGCGCCAGGGGAAATACCAGCTGGTGGATGCCTCGAGCTTGGTGAAGGCGGCATCGCCGCCGAAGGGCCCGCCGGCATACTTGGTGTTGATCGAATGTTGATAGCCCTTGCTCGCTCCGTACATGCGGTCGCGGGTGTCCTTGGTAACCCCGACCTTGACGGCGCTGGTGGTGTTGATGTTCTGCGAATCGATGATGATCTGCGAAGCATTGGCTGAAACATCGGTCAGGGCTGTGTCATCCCAGCCGTAGCCCCAGTACAGTTTCCACTTGTCCCAGATCGGGTAACCGAAACGAAGCCCGAAACCGTTAGCCTTTCTGGTGTATTCGTCGTACTCACGGGTCCAGTTGTAGAGGTCGAAGCCGAAGAGGAGCTTGCTGTCGTTCAGGTGCGGCTCGGTGAAGCTGAAGTTGTAGCGGCTGCTGGAGCCGCTGATGTTGGCCTGCAGGGTCAATTGCTGGCCGAGACCACGGAAGTTGTTCTGGCTCACCTCGCCCATGAACATCAGGCTGTCCACCGAGCTGTAGCCGGCGCCGAGACTGAAGGTGCCGGTCGCCTTTTCCTTGACCTCCACCTCGACATCCATCACCGTTTCATCGGCGGTGGGTTGCGGGGTTACGTTGCTTTCTTCGAAGAAATCGAGACGTTGAAGTTTTTCCTGGCTTTTTTTGATGCCGGTGGCGTCGAAGATCTCCCCCTCCTTCACCTGCATTTCCCGGCGGATAACCTTGTCGCGGGTTCGGTCGTTGCCCTTGATGATGATCCGGTTGATGTGGACGAGGGGACCCTTGGTGATATTGAAGGTGATGTTCAGGCGCTGATGGGCGGCGTCTTTTTTGGTCTCAGGGGTAACCTCCGCGTAGGCGAAGCCCTTCTCGGCGTAATGATCGGTAAGGGCCAGGACATCGTTGTGCAGGGTTTCTCGACTGAAATAGCGCTCATCGCCGGTTTTCGTATGTTCGAGGAGCACGCCTTTCTCATCGATGAGATCGCCCCGGACATCGATTTCACCGACCATGTAACGTTGCCCTTCCTCGAGGGGGATGGTAACGGTGATGGCTTTCTCCTGTTGGTCGATTTCCGGTTGGCCGACCTTGACGTCGATATAGCCATTGTTGTTGTAGAAGGCGTTGATCCGGGCCGCGTCCTGTTCGATCATGTCGCGTTTGAGGATGCCGGAATCGGTGAACCAGGAGAAAAGGCCGCGCTCGGAGGTCATCATGACCTTTTTGAGTTCCTTGTCGGTAAAGGCCTCGTTGCCGGAGATGATGATGTCATGGATATAGGCCTTGAAGCCCTCCTTGATGACAAAGGTGACATCCACCCGGTCTTCTTTAGGGTGGGCAAGCTCCGAGGTGACTTCCGTGCGGTAGAACCCCTTGTCCTTGTACAGCTTCTTGATGTTGTCGATGGAGGCCCTGACCTCCTTGGGGTTGATGATGTTGTTGGCGGAGAGGGTGATCACCTCCTTGATATCCTTGGTGTCGATCTTGTCCTCGCCCTTGATCTTGATCTGGCCGATGACCTCTTTTTCGGTGATCGCAAAATTTATTTTGATGCCGGCATCGCTTTCTTCGCGCTGGACCTGCACATCGTTAAAATATCCCATCTGAAAAATCTGGCGCAGGTCGTCGTCCAACTGGGCGGCGTCATAGCGGTCGCCGGTCTTGCTCTTGACCTTGCGGAGGATGGCGCCGCTGTCGATGCGTTTGTTGCCGCTGACCGTGATTTCGGCGTAACGGGAGTAACGGCCGGTGTAGGCCGCGACCTCGTTGGTAAGCGGGGTCAGGATGCTGGTCAGTCCCTTGTCGATCTCCCCGTCCCGGAAGAAATACTTGGGGGGATTTTCGTCGAGCAGGTCTACCACGGTCAGGTCGATGCTGTAGCGGTCGCCGAACTGGTTGAGGGTGCCGGCGATGATATATTCGGCGGTACGGGCGCCGGGGAACCTTTTCAGGTCGGCGGGCGGCGGCGGCCAGGAGGAAACATAGTCGAATGCACCCATCGCCACGCTGCGGTCAATGGTGAAGAACTCCTTGCCGGCGACAAATTCGCCCAGGGTATGGTCGGCCTGCATGGTCAGCTCGGCGGCGGTTGCCGGCGGGGCATTGATCTTGAACGGCAGGATCAGGGCCGCGCCCTTGGTGGCGTCTGCGGCGTGCAAGGGAATGGCGGCAACAAGGATGCCGAGGGTGCAAAGAAGAATAAGGAGAGACAACCGGAAAGGAGCGGTGCGGCATGCCGTTTTGTGCATTGAGCCGTCTTGCGGCCAAGCGTCGGATGGCTTCATTGGGAGTGTGCCTTTCTGTTGTGGTTGATTGTCGGAGCTGCGCGCCGGATGTTTGGCCATGTCGTGGGAAGTGTTGCCTCCGACCTGAAATAAGTCAGTCTGTCTCAATTAGCAAGCAATGGCAACCATGTCAAGGATTTCGGTAACTTTTGCCTGCAGCGGTTTGCCCCTGGCGACAGTGGCGTTTATTCGTGCAGTACACCGTCCGCCAGGGTCAGGCAACGATCCATTCTGGCGGCCAGTTCCGGGTTGTGGGTGACCATCACCGTCGACATCTGCCGGGAGGAATGGATCTCCTGCAGGAGATCGAAGACCTTGTTGCCGGTCTTGGCGTCCAGGTTGCCGGTGGGTTCGTCGGCCAGGAGCAGGGCCGGTTTCATGATCATCGCCCTGGCCAGCGCCACTCGCTGCTGTTCGCCGCCGGAAAGCTCGCCCACCCGGTGGCCGGTACGGTCGGCCAAGCCCACCTTCTTGAGCAGGTCGTTGGCATCGTCGATGATTTCAGCGCGGTCGTTGCCGCTGATCATCCCGGGCATCATCACGTTTTCAAGGGCGGTGAATTCCGGCAGCAGATGGTGAAACTGGAAGACAAAGCCGACCGTCCGGTTGCGGAAAAGGGCCAGCTCGGTGTTGTTCTTTGCAAAAACGTCGCCGTGGTTGAAAAACAGTTGGCCGGCCGAGGGCCGGTCGATGGTGCCGAGGATGTGCAGGAGGGTGGTCTTGCCGCAGCCGGAGGCGCCGACGATGGCGGCCATCTTGCCGGTGCTGAGGGTAAGGTTGATATCCTTCAGCACCTCCAGGCGCTGGCCGCCGGTGAGGTAATCCTTGCGGATCCCCTGGGCGGCAAAGATGGCGGTGGCGTTATCGGCGTGGTCCGGGGTGGTCATGGGCGAGGTGCTCGACATGGTCTTAGTACCGAAGGGCCTCGGCCGGATCGACCCGTGAGGCCTGCCAGGAGGGATAGATGGTGGCAAGCAAGGTGATCAAGACCGCCGCCGCCGCCACCAAGGTGACGTCCAGGGGCAGGATTTTTACCGGCAGGGTGGAGATGGGATAGACGTCGCTGGGCAGCTTGATGAACTGATAGCGGCTCAATATCTCGCAGAGGCCGAGGCCGCCACCGACGCCGAGGGTGGTGCCGGTGAGGCCGATGACCAGTCCCTCGTAGATGAAGATGCGCATGATATGGCCGCTGGTGGCGCCCATGGACTTGAGGATCGCAATCTCCTTGGCCTTCTCCATCACCACCATGATCAGGGTGCTGACGATGTTGAACGCGGCCACCAGAACGATGAGGGCGAGGATGATGAACATCGCGGTCTTTTCCAGTTGCAGGGCGGAGAAGAGGTTCTTGTTCATCAGCATCCAGTCGCGGGCGACAAAGCCGAGTCCCATTCTTTTTTCGATCTCGCGGGCGATGGCGTTGGCCTGGTAGATGTCGGCGACCTTGAGCTCCAGACCGTGCACCGCGCCGGGCTCAAGATCGAGAAAGCGGCGGGCGGTGTCCATGGAGACATAGGCCAGGGACGCGTCGTATTCGAACATGCCGGTGTCGAAGATGCCCACCACCTCGCAGGTGGTGGTCTGGGGGATGATGCCCATAGGGGTCAGTGGGCCCGCGGCGGAAAGGAGGCGGAGTTTGCCGCCCATCGGCACCTGGAGTTGTCGGGATAGCTCTTTGCCGATGATGATGCCGGGATACTGCCGCCGGGTCGGGTCCGGCGCCGGGGACAGGGCGGCCAGGGAGCCGCTTTGGAGGATGCTGTTCAGGTTGAGGACCTGGCCCGCGGATTGCGGATCGATGCCGCGCAGAACCGCGCCGACCCCATCGCTGCCGCCGGTGATCATTGCCTGGGTGTACAGATAGGGGGTGACGGCGGTGACCCCGGGGATGGCCTTGAGGGCTTCGGCAACCGGGGCGGGATCGATGATCTCGCCGCCGAGTTGCTGCACCACCACGTGGGAGTTGATGCCGAGGATCTTGTCGCGCAGGCCGTCGGTAAATCCGGCCATCACCGCCATCACCACGATCAGGGCCATCACCCCGACCATGACGCCTGCCACCGAGATTACGGCGATGATGGAGATGA
>JAOUHH010000219.1 GCA_029865195.1 Desulfobulbaceae bacterium | reverse complement strand
TGGGAATCATCAGCAGAATGCGGCGGAGGATATAGGCGGCCATATGGAGGTATTTCCTATTTCATCCACCAGGTGGCGATGGCCTGGTCCGGGGAGTAGTAGAGGGGCAGGGTTTTGGGTTGGGCAAAGATGTTCCAGTAGGCGACCCGGTGCTTGGAGAGGTACCAGTTCGGTACCACGTAATGGTTGTGCCAGAGGACCCGGTCCAGGGCGCGGCAGGCGGCGGTAATCTCCTCCTGTCTTTCGGCGTAGATGATCCGGTCGACCAGGCTGTCCACCGCCGGGTTCTTGATGCCGATGATGTTGCGGGAGCCTTCCCGGTCGGCGGCGGAGGAGTGCCAGTAGTCGCGCTGCTCGTTGCCCGGCGACTGCGACTGGCCGAAGACGTTGACGGTCATGTCGAAGTCGAAGCTGTTGAAGCGCCGGAGATAGAGGGCCGGGTCGATGGTCCGGTAGGTGGCGGTGATGCCGAGCTTGGCGAGGTTTTGCGCATAAGGGGCGATCACCCGCTCAAACGACGGCGACACCAGCATGATGTCGAAGTTGAAGGCGGTGCCCTCACGGTTGACCAGCGCGCCGTTCTTGATCGTCCAGCCCGCCTCGGTGAGGAGTTTCTGGGCCTTGCGCAGGTTGCTGCGCAGGGAATCGGGCGGGGTGGTGGCAGCCGGGGTCAGCGGCTTGGTGAAGACATCGTCCGGCAGTTGCCCCTTGAACGGGGTCAGGTAGTCGAGTTCGAGCCCCGTCGGCAATCCGTGCGCGGCCAGCGGGGAGTTGCTGAAGAAGCTGTTGCAGCGGTCGTACTGGCTGAAAAAGAGGGTGGCGTTGGCCCACTCGAAATCAAAGGCCAGCGACAGCGCCTGCCGCACCCGCCGGTCCTTGAAGAGCGGGCGGCGGATGTTCATCACGAAGCCCTGCATGCCGGCGTTGTTATGGTGGGCGAGCAGTCTCTTGACAATCCGGCCGTCGTCGAATTTCGGGCCGGTGAGATCGCGGGCCCACTGCTTGGCGATATTGATATCCATGAAGTCGAAGTCGTGGGCCTTGAAGGCCTCCACCGAGACGATCTGATCCTTGTAGTACTTGTAGGTGATGCGGTCGAAGTTGAACATGTTGCGGCGGACGTTGAGATCGCGGCCCCAGTAATCGGGGTTGCGGCGGTAGGTGATGGATTTGCCGGGGTTCACCTCTTCAACGAGATAGGGGCCGGAACCGATGGGCGGGGTCAGGGTGGCGGCGTCGAAGGGATACTTGCCGTAGAATTTTTTTGAGAAGATCGGCATGCCGCTCGCGATCATGTGCAGTTCCCGGTTGCGGCGGGCAAACCGGAAGCGGACCCGGTGCGCGTCCAGCACCTCGGCGCGACTGATGTCCTGGAAATAGGACTGGTAGAAGGGGTGCGCCACCGCGCTTTTGAGGGTATCCAGAGAGAATTTGACATCCGCCGGGGTCACCGGGGTGCCGTCGGAGAACCTTGCCCGTTCGTTGATGGTGTAGGTCACCGACAGCTTGTCGGCGGCCAGTTCGATATCCCTGGCGATGAGGCCGTAGGCGGCAAAGGGTTCGTCGAGGCTCGGGGTGGCGAGGGTTTCAAAGACCAGCAGGTTGAGCCCTTCCGGCTCTGCGCCTTTCAGGGTGAAGGGGTTCATCTTGTCGAAGCTGCCCAGGCCGTGCAGGACGAGATTACCGCCTTTTTTGGCCTTGGCATCGGTGTAGTCGAATTGCCTGAAGCCGGCCGGATATTTGAGGGTGCCGTCGATGGAAATCCCGTGCGCTGCCAATACCGGTGCGACCAGGCACAGTGGCAGGACAAACATGCTGCAGAGGAGCAGGATTGCGGGCGGCAGGTGTTTTCTGGCGATCAAGGGGGCAACTCCGTAAGCGGGTGGGATGGCAAGGGGTGATCAACTGCCGGCCGCATGGCTGACGACGATCTCAAGGGTGCTCCCAATCATTCCCGCCAGCAGAACCAGGATTCGTAAGTCGTGCTCGGCAAATTCGGCCTGTCGCTTGTTGAACAGCTCCACCACCCCGAGGCAGGCGCCGGAGAGATACAGGGGAACGGCCATGGCCGAGCCTGATTCGCAGCCGACTGGCGCCTCAAGCTGTTTGTCGGAGATCAGGGCCGGCCGATCGTGACTGAATACCCAACCCTCAAGCCCCTTGTCAACGGGGATGATGTCGCCGCGGTGCATATTCTTGTTCAGGCCGCTGGGTAGCATTACCACCAGCCCTTGCCGGTCCGGGCTGGCAAGGAGGATGGTGCTGGCCTCGCAGTCAAGCAGTTCGGTGGTCATCTCCATCACCTGGCCGAGCAGCCAGGGGTTGATGTGGATGTGTTGGAGAAGAAGCGAGATTTCCAGCAGGCAGCGCCATTCCCGGCCGCTGAGATGGTCGGCGAGATCCGGCGGCAAAAATTGCGAGAGCAACCCCTTGCGCAGGTCGGCAGGCGAGATGGCCTTCATCTCGATGAGGATGTCGCCGAGCCCTTTTTGGGGCAGCTGCTGGTTGACCCATTGCAGGAGCAGGTTGTTCAGCTGCAGGGGTTCCAGGCGGGAGCGGCTGTTGCCGTTGCTGCGTTGTTGCCCCAGCGCCTGCTTGATCTTCTCGCCGCTGACCACCCCGAGTTCCTCGAGGATCTCGCCCAGGCGGCGGCGCTGGCCGGCCTTGCCGATCAGATGGGCGGTGAGGTTGGCGGTGATGTTTTCAAAATAGAGATTGCGGCCTTCACCGAAGAAGGTGATGAGGTAGCGGTCCATCCGGCCGAGATCCTTGAGGCGGGGCAGGACGAAGTTTTCATAGAAGCCGATGGTGCCGTCGATCATTTCCTGGGCGGAGTTGAAGATGAAGATGCCGCGCGCGGAGAGGGAGTCGCGTCCCTCGAAGGCATAAGCCTCCTCGAATTCGTGAAAAAGGTTGTTGATCCGTTTCATGTAGTCGATGTCAGCCATCTGGGCGACCAGGTCGGCGGTGGCCACCATGCAGGCCACCGCCTCTTCCTCCCGGCTGTCGAAGAGGCCGGTGAGGTTGGGGCGCTCGTGGAATTCGGTGAGGGAGATCGCTTTGGCGGCAAGCGCAATGGTCGGGGCGGGCCAGCCTTGCGCGGTCAAGTAGAACTCGGCGATATCCATGCTGCGCGGGACATGGGTGTACGTGTATTTGCCGCCGTTGCCGTCTCCGTCGCCCTTGTCTTTCATGAAGCCGGCATCATGGAAGGCCGCCGCCGCGATCCCGCTCAGGAAGAGTTGTTCCGGGAGGGAATCGTTGCCGGGGGACCTCTTCCAGCCCGCGATCATCCGGGCGGTGGCGAGGGCTACGTCGAGGGCGTGGTCGAGGGTGTGGTAGCCGACCTGGCAGGGCTCGTGGCTCTCCCATTGTCCGGCAAAGAGGGCGGTCAAGTCGGTAAGGAGTTTGCGGGTCATTGCCGCGGTGGCAGGATAGTCGGCAACGGCGATTTCGAGAATGAGATCAATGGTTACCTGACGGCTGGGCTGATGTGGTGGGCTCGCTTTGTCAGTCCGGGACATTGTCTTTTCTCTTGGTTTTGCAGCAAACGTCCTGCATCTTCACCTGACCCGGTGCCTGCGGGTCGCGGAGCGGTGTTTGGGAGGATGAGGTTTGATGGGATGGAAACGTCAGTTCTGTTTGGCCAAATCTGTACTAATTTATTGAATTTATTCGTTCTTGAAACAGGCGTCAAATGAAAATTGAGGCGCGATGGGGAAAGTCACCGTGTCTGGGCGGTCAATCCGGAACCTGCCTGCGGCAAGGAAGTGATGGTATCCTGCCGCAGGCCTTTTACAATTACACCTGTTTTCATGCCCGGAAGGAATCCTTAATCCGGCGCTGACGGGAAATTTTTTATTTGACCTTGGCGGCCAGGATGGATAAAAGATCATGTTTTAACGGAGCGCGTGTACAACCGTGCCCGCAGTTTGCCAACGAAGACGATCTGTTCGGGCGCCACCTGCCGTTGTCGCCTGCTTCGTCACTCATACAGGAGGTTTGCTGATTATGGGTAAGACCATCGCCCAGAAGATTTTTGACGCCCACCGGCGGGACAACCCTTCGGAACAGAACGTGGTTCTGGACCTCGACGTGGTCATGTGCCACGAGATCACCACCCCCATCGCGGTCACCGATCTCGAAGCGCGGGGCATGGATCGGGTTTTCGATCCCAACAAGATCAAGGTGGTCATCGACCATGTCACCCCCTCCAAGGATTCCAAAACCGCCTTGCAGGCCAAGATCATCCGCGACTGGGCCCGACGCCACAAGATCAAGGATTTTTTCGATATCGGCCACAACGGCGTTTGTCACGCCCTCTTCCCAGAGAAGGGGTTTGTCCGGCCGGGCTACACGGTGATTATGGGCGATTCCCATACCTGCACCCATGGGGCCTTTGGCGCCTTTGCGGCCGGGATCGGCACTACCGACCTCGAGGTCGGCATCCTGAAAGGGGTCTGTTCCTTCCGGATGCCTGAAACCATGCGGATCAACGTCGTCGGCGAGATGCCCGCGGGCGTTTACGCCAAGGACGTGATCCTCAAGATCATCAA
>JAOUHH010000018.1 GCA_029865195.1 Desulfobulbaceae bacterium | reverse complement strand
CCGCGCCCGCACATCGGCCTGCCCGACAACCCCGTAGGTGATCACCCGCTTCTTGATTTCCGGCAGCAGATCGGTGGTGTACGGGTCATCCAGACAGATGGCGGCGACGCCGTAAAAGGGGATCTTGTCGATGAAGGCGAGAAAAGCCGCCTTGATCTCATCGATGTCCCGATAATGATCCAGATGCTCTAGATCGACGTTGGTCACCACCTCTACTACCGGCGACAGCTTGAGAAACGAGCCGTCCGACTCGTCGGCCTCGGCGACCAGAAACTCGCCCGCGCCAAGCTTGGCGTTGGTGCCGAGGCTGTTCACCTTGCCGCCGATGACCACGGTGGGATCTAGCCCGGCCTCGGCAAGCACGCAGCCGACCATGGAGGTGGTGGTGGTCTTGCCGTGGCTGCCGGCGATGGCGATGCCGTATTTTTTAAGCCGCATCAACTCGGCAAGCATCTCCGCGCGCGGAATCACCGGGATCATCGATTCGCGGGCCGCCCGCACCTCCGGGTTATCCTCCTTGACCGCGCTTGACACCACCACCACATCGGCCCCGGCGATCCACTCGCCCTGATGGCCAACCTTGACCGTGCAGCCAAGCGACGCCAAGCGCTGCATGATCTCCGAATCACTGATATCCGAGCCGCTGACCCGATAGCCGAGATTGACCAGCAGCTCGGCGATGCCGCTCATGCCGATGCCGCCGATGCCGACAAAATGGATGTGATGCTTTTTCCGATACATAGCCTATCCGTTTGCCGACGCCAGAGCGACCAGCTCGTCGACAATCGCCTCGGTCGCCCCAGGCAGTGATAATTTGCGCGCCATGCCGCCCATCTCGACGCGTTTCGCCATACTGTTCATCAACTCAATTAAATCCCCGGCAAGTTTGGCGCCGTCAAGCTCGCCTTCCCGCCGCAGCAGTGCCCCGCCGGCATCGGCCAGATATCTGGCGTTGCCGAACTGATGATCGTCGGCGGCGTAAGGATACGGAATCAAGATCGATGGCCGGCCAAACACCGCCATCTCGGCAAGCGAGGTGGCCCCGGCCCTTGACACCACCATCCCGGCCTCACCGTACAGGGAGGCCATGTCGTCAAAAAAGGCCGCAACCCGCGCCTTGACACCCATGGCGGCATACCGCTCCCGCACCCAGCCCTCATCGCTAGCCCCGGTTTGATGGATGACGCTGAAATCGGCCGGCAGTTGCTGCGCCGCCGCCTCTATCGCCTCTACCACCAGGGTATTTACCCGATGCGCGCCCTGGCTGCCGCCCAAAACCAGCAGGGTATTGCTCAGCATTTTTTCGTTGGCCGCGGCTGCTCCCTTCAGCAGCAATTCGCTGCGCACCGGGTTGCCGCTCAACTTGCATTTACCGGCCGGGAAATAGCGCTCGCTGCCTGG
This sequence comes from Desulfobulbaceae bacterium, assembly GCA_029865195.1. Lineage (GTDB taxonomy): Bacteria > Desulfobacterota > Desulfobulbia > Desulfobulbales > UBA5123 > UBA5123. The sequence continues at coordinate 17,064 of JAOUHH010000018.1, read as the reverse complement.
AATGGAGAGGAGCACCCGCTTCACCACCCGCCCCAGCATCCGATTGGCCAACCCCGGCACCGAATTCTGCTCGTGGATGGCGGTAGGCACCTCCATCAGCCGCGCTGCCAAAACCACCGGCCCGGTGACATAGCCGCCGACCCCGAAAACGACCTCCGGCTTAAAGCGCATGATCATCCGCATGGCCGCCACCACACTGACCGGCACCAGCAGCAACGCCCCGAGCCTGGCCAGAAATCCCATCCCCTTCAGGCCTCGCGAACGGATCGCGGCCACCTGGAAGGAACGGTTGGCCAGCGCCTTCTGATCGATCAACCGCTCGGTGCCGACAAACAACACCTCGCTACCGGCAAAACGCGCCATCACCGCCTCAGCCACGGCAATACCGGGAAAGAGGTGCCCGCCGGTACCGCCGCCGGTCACGATCATCCGCATGCCGGATCTGGCCTTTTTCGAGGTGGTTGTCACGCTGCCTGCCCCTTAACTGGTTGCCCGTTGCAACTGCACGCCAAAGGCCATTACCTTCTGCATCGCCTTCCGGTAACAGGCCGGGCAATAGCCATGCGAAAAGTGGCTCATCGCCGACACCTTGCCGGCCTTTACCCAGCCGTTGTTCTTCTTGATCCGGTGACACACGCAACACATCTTTTCCATTGCTCCCCCCTTCCGGCCTCAGGCCGGCGTAACGGCTTGCGGTGACAGACGCCTCACCGCCTCCTGGAAAACCTCACCCCGATGCGCATAACCGGTAAACATGTCAAAGCTTGCGCAAGCCGGCGACAGCAGTACGGTATCGCCCGCCTGTGCCAGCTGATGCGCCCTCGCCACCGCTTCTTCAAGGGTGATGAGCTTTTCCACCTGCGTCAAGCCCGCAAAGGCCGCCGCCATCTTCTCGCTCGCCTCGCCGATGAGCAGCAGATGCTTTACCTTGTCGCGCACCACGTCCGCCATCAATCCGTAATCGCCGCCTTTGTCGCGACCGCCGGCGATGAGCACCACCGGGCCATGAATCCCTTCCAGGGCCGACTTGGCAGCGCCGATGTTGGTGGCCTTGGAGTCATCGAGGTAGCGAACCCCTTCCACATCGGCCACCAAGGTCAGTCGGTGGGCCAGCGGCGCAAAGGAGGCAAGCCCCTTCTTTATACAGGACGGCGTGCAACCCATGATGCGGGCGGCAATAATCGCGGCCGCGCTGTTTTCACTGTTCGGCGACTCCGCAAGACAGGTTCCGGCGAGATCGTAGCTTTCAGGGGCGCCGAAACCTCTCACCGTCACCACCCCCTTCTCAACCCGCGCCCCGTTATGTCCGGCAAGATCATGGCCGAACAGGAACAGCCGCTCATGGGACGATTGCTCCGCCCTTTTCAGGATTTTCGGGTCGTCGGCGTTGAGCACCGCCGCGTCGCCGCGTCCTTGACTGCGGAAGAGCGAAAACTTCGAGGCGGCGTACTCGTCATAGGACGCGTACCGGTCGAGATGATCCGGGGTGATGTTAAGCAGCACCCCCACCGTTGGCCTGAAGGCCACCGCGGTGTCGAGCTGGAAGCTGCTGACCTCCAGCACCGCGACCTCCGCCTCCTGATTCCCCTGCAGGTAATCAGTGAGCGGTGTACCGATATTGCCGCCGACGAACACCTTTTTATTGGCGGCCCGGAACAGATCCCCCAACAGGGTCACCACCGTGCTTTTGCCGTTGGTGCCGGTCACCGCCACCATCGGCGTCTTCATGAACTGCGCTGCCAGGGCCATCTCGCCAAAAACCGGGACACCCTTCGCCTTCGCGGCGACCACCGCCGGCAGGCTGAGCGGCACCCCCGGGCTCAACAGGATGTGATCGACGCTGCAAAAAAGCTCAGAGGAATGGCCGCCCTCTTCCACAAACACTCTTTCTCCGTCCAACCACCGGCGGGTCTCCCGTCCCAACCGATCGAGGCGGCCACCCTCTGAAACCGAAACCTTGGCACCAATCTGCAACAAAAAGCGCACCGCCGACAGGCCGGACTTGCCCAAACCGACCACCAACACATGGTCGCCTGGGCTGATCCTTACCCTTGCCATCCCGTCAACAGTCATGGCTCACGTTTCCTTTAACGCAGCTTCAGGGTGGCGAGCGCCAGCAGGGCCAGCATGATGGAAACGATCCAGAAACGGACCACCACCTTGGGCTCCTGCCACCCTTTCTTTTCGAAATGATGATGAAACGGCGCCATCAGAAAGATCCGCTTGCCGCCGCTGACCTTGTAATACCCAACCTGCATGATGACCGAGAGCGCCTCCATGACGAAGATGCCGCCCACCACCGCGAGCAGGAACTCCTGTTTGATCATCACCGCCACGGTGCCCATGGCCCCGCCCAGCGCTAGGGAGCCGACATCGCCCATGAATACCTGCGCCGGAAAGGCATTGAACCACAGGAAACCGAGGCTTGCCCCGACCAGTGCGCCGCAGAACACCGACAACTCGCCCGCCCCCTCCACATACGGAATCTGCAGATAGGAGGCGAGAACGGCGTGGCCGGCCAAATACGAAAAGAGCAGGTAAACGCCGGCGGTGATCGCGGTCGGCCCGGTGGCGAGACCGTCAAGGCCGTCGGTGAGATTGACGGCATTGGAGGCGCCGACGATAACCATGATGGCGAAGAGCACATACCATTCGCCGAGGTTGGGGGTGATGTGCTTGAAGAAGGGCAGACTGACCCGCCCGTCAAAGGCATGGTGCATGGAGAGCAGCCAGCCGAGCAGCGCCGCCCCGCCGATCTGCAGCAGCATCTTGCCGCGGGCGCTCAACCCCTTGCTGTTCTGCCGCTTGATCTTGCGATAATCGTCGTAGGCGCCGATCGCGCCGTACCAGATGGTAATCCCCAGCACCAGCCAGATCAGATGGTTATTCAGGTCGGCCCAGAGCAGGGTGGTGAAGGTCAGTGCCAGGATGATCAACAGACCGCCCATGGTCGGCACCCCCTTCTTGCTGAAATGCGACTCCGGGCCGTCCGTCCGCACCACCTGCCCGATCTGATGCTCCCGCATCAAGGTAACAAAACGGGTGCCGCAGAGTATTACCAGCACAAAGGCGGTCAGGGTCGCGCCGATGGACCTGAAGGTGATATAGCGGAAAACGTTGAAGCCGCTAAACACCCCATGCAGAGGGAATAACAGATGATAGAGCATTAGACCGTTTCTCCCGCGACCAGCTTCTCAATATCGGCAACTATTGTTTCCATCCGCATCCCCCGCGACCCCTTGACAAGTACCCAGTCGCCTTTGCCCAGCTCCCCTTTTGCGAGCAGACCGCCGACAAACTTCAGCAGTGCCGCCTTGCCGTCAAACCGTTTCGCCCGGGCGCCGGCCATCCCAGCCTTTTTTGCCCCGGCCACCATGTCGGCGGCAAACTCACCAACGACAAGCAGGTAATCGTAGCCCAGCCCGGCCACCGATCCGCCGGTTGAGGCATGGGCATCCTTGCTCTGCTGCCCGAGTTCCAGCATGTCGCCAAGCACGGCCACGGTCCTGCTATTGCGACCCACCCCGCGCACCGTCTCCAGCGCCGCCAGCATCGAGGCGGGGTTGGCGTTATAGGTGTCGTTGACCACGTGGAGGCCGTTGGCCAACTTCCGCACCTGCAGCCGCTTGTCGAAGCCCTGATAGGACTCAAGCCCGCTGACGATGGCCGCCATCCGCATCCCTGCGGCATGGGCGATGCCGGCGGCGGCAAGGCTGTTCATGACATTGTGGGCGCCCATCGCCCGCAGATTGACCCGACTCTTGTTGCCCTTGAGATGCAGGGTGAACCCCACCCCCTCGGCGCCATGATCGCGGATGTGGGTGGCCCGTACATCCGCCAGGCGATGCCGGCCGAAGGTGATCTTCTTCTGCTCGCACTTGCGGGCAAGCCTGCGAACCCGCTTGTCGTCGATATTCACCACCAGGGTTGACCAGGATTTCACCCCGGCGAACAACTCCCCTTTGGCCTTGGCAACCCCCTCGATGTCGCCGAAACCGGCGAGATGCGCCGGCTGCACGTTGGTGATGCAGGCAATATCGGGATCGGCGATCTCGGCCAGACGGGCTATCTCGCCGGCCCGGTTCATCCCCATCTCCAGCACCGCCACGTCGTCCTCGCGCCCAACCGGCAACAGGGAGAGCGGCAACCCGATCAGGTTATTGAAATTCCCCTTGGTCTTCAGCACCCGCTTCTTTTGCTCAAGGATGGCGGCGGTCATCTCCTTGACCGTGGTCTTTCCGGAGCTGCCGGTTATCGCCACCACCTGCAGCCGCTCCATCTGTGAGCGGCGGTAAGCGGCGAGATCGCCAAGGGCGACCAGGGCGTCCTCAACGAGGATCACCGGCACCGCCGGCAATGATTCCGGCAGGCGCTCGACAATGATCCCGGCCGCCCCTTTTCGTACCGCCTCATGCACAAAGGCCAGGCCATCATGCAGATCACCCGGCAGAGCGAGGAACAGATCACCGACCGCAATGGTGCGGCTGTCCGTGGAAACGGAACGGAACCTTGCCTGCGGCGTACCGCAGACGAATCGCCCGCCGGTGGCGAGCAACACCTGCGACAACGACCACGACGGGTCCTGCAGGGTCATGAAGCCGGTGCCCATATCCGCGGCAACCCGCCCGACAGATGGCCGATCCGCATCCACCTCCGATCTTCTCCCTAGCTGCATCGTCCCCCCTCCTCGCTCGATTGTTCCCATTTCGCCGCGTATATACATCTCCCCCCAAGACGCGGCAAACAAAAAACTCGATCCGGCCGTGAGTTTCATCGCAGTGTTTCCTTCCGTGGCTCAAAACCCACCACCGCAAGGCTTTGTCGAGCCTCCAACCGGTCATCGAAAAACTTCTTGCCGGCCCGGTCGATCTGATAACACTCGTGCCCCTTGCCGCTGAGCAGAACAACATCGCCGGACTGTGCGCCTTGTACGCCAACCCGGATCGCTTCCCGACGCGAGGCGATGATGTCATAGCCGCACAGCCAGGGCCGCCTGAGCAAGGCCTCGCCCCGCAGACGCGGCAACCCGCGTAACCCGGTTTCGATCTCCGCGAGGATCATTTCCGGCGATTCGCTGCGCGGATTATCCGAGGTCACCAACACCACATCGGCCAGTCGCCCAGCGACCGCGCCCATCAACGGCCGCTTGCCGCGGTCGCGGTCGCCGCCGCAGCCAAAGATCACGATCAAGCGGCCCGAGGTCAACTCCCGCAAGGTGGTCAGCACATTCTCGAGGGCGTCCGGGGTATGGGCGTAGTCGACAAAAACGGCCGGCCGACAAGCATCAACCTCGCCCACCCGCTCAAGCCGCCCCGGCACCCCGGCGAAGCTGCCGAGCGCCTGCCGCATCCTCTCCATATCTAGGCCAAGGGCAGTTCCGACCCCCAGGCACCCGAGAACATTTTTCAGGTTGTAGTCCCCAACCAGCCGTGTCGCCATCGGCATCACGCCGCCCGGCAGGGCAACCTCAGCCTCGATGCCGGCCAGGCTCTTCACCGTCCGCCCGGGGAAGATATCGCTGCCCGCTTCCATCCCGCAGGTGATGATGGTGCGTTTGGCTGCCCGCCACCCGGCATCGGCGGCCAATTCACCGGCCAGTCGCCTACCCCAGCCGAGCTCGGCCGCATTCTCGCCGCCTTCGCCTTCCTGCAAGATCACCGCCGTCGCTCCCTGCTTGAGGTGCTCGGTGAACAACAACTTCTTGGCGTTGAAATAGCTTTCCATGTCGCCATGGAAATCCAGATGGTCCCGGGTGAGATTGGTGAAGAGGGCGACATCGAAAAGCACACCCTGCAACCGTCCCTGCGCCAGGGCATGAGACGAAACCTCCATCACCACATGCGTTACCCGCCGTTCCACCATCTGCCACAACAGTTGCTGCAACTGCACCGCCTCGGGGGTGGTATAGGGGGCGGGCAGTTCCTGGCCGGCGAAGCGGTAGCTCACCGTACCGATCACCCCAGGGCTTGCGCCCGCCGCCGCCAGCACCCCCTCCAGCAGATACGAGGTGGTGGTTTTGCCGTTGGTGCCGGTGATGGCGATCATCCGCAGCCGGTTAGCGGGATGGCCATAGAACGCCGCCGCCAACTCACCGAGCGCGCGGCGGGTATCATCGACCACGATCCGCACCGCCTTCAGCCTCTTGCCAACCGCGTCTTTCAACCGACCCTTCTGCACCACAACCGCCGCGCAACCTGCAGCCGCAGCCTGCTCGACAAAATCATGGCCATCCACCCGAAGGCCGGATACCGCCACAAACAGGACCCCGGGGCCCGCCTCCCTAGAATCAGCGGTGACCTTGGTGATTTTCACCTCGCCGGCAATACCCTCGACCTGCGCCGCAATCCCGCGCAAAAGCTCTGTCAAGTCTTTAACCGGCAAGCCGTTTTCACCCTTGGGCATCAATGCTATTGCTCCAATTTGAGCGTAAGGGAAATTTCATGCGTACCCTTGAGGGCCACGCCTGCCGCCGGCCGTTGGGCAACCACCCGGCCGCTGCCCTTAACCCGCACCGCCAAGCCGAGCGGCTGCAAGGTCTGCAACGCCTTGCGCAGACTTTGTCCGTTCACGTCCGGCATCACCCCTGCCGCCCGCCTGGGAGCATCCGACTGCTGCTCGGCCGGCTCCTGCTGCAGTTTCATCCAGGAATCATACAACCCTTTGTTTTTTACCGGCGACATTGCCTCCGGCGGCGCGGCCTTCACCTCTCCCACCCCGGCGGCAGCCGTCAACACCTCACGCCCAAGTCCTGCAAGCGGCGACGAAGCGGCGGCATCAAAGCGGCTGCCGGCCAGCGCCGCCACCATGACCAGATTGGCCTTTCCGTCGTCCATCATCCCGAGCATGGTGGCGTAGTAACGCTCAACAACCTCCGCGGCTGCGGGTGCGACTTGCTCCGCGTTGGCCGGCTCCGCACCGGCAGGTTCCACCGCGATCGCCTCGGCCACCCCGGCAGCCTCCTGCTCCTGCGCCGGAGAACGACTCTCGATCGCCTGATCGACTAGGCGGGATTCCACAATCAACTCCTGCCGCCGCCCCACTTTGTGCCCCAGCACATCACACAAAGCCGAGGCAAGTCCGGCACGGAATTTTACCGTCCCATCCGTGCTGGCACTGGAGAGCGCCCATTCACCACCCGCCGGCCTGATCCCCGCCAACAGGCGCGGCTTCACCAACACCCCGCCGTTCAAGGTTCTGGCAAACGCGGTCAACAGATCCATGGCCGAAGCGCCAGCCGTCACCTCGCCCAAAAAAGACCTGCGCTCACCACCGGCCCCCTGGTCGCCCGGCAGATCCACCCCCGAGCCGGCCCGCAGCGCCAACCTATCCACAAAGCCTTGCCAGACCGAATTCCCGACGGCAACTGCGGCGACCCGGCCCAGGTTCCCACTGACAAAGGCCCCTTCATCCTCCTGCCACCATTGCCCGGCATCCTCGCCAGCCTCCGTAGCCGTGATCTCGCCCTTCTGCTCATAGGCTGCGGCGGCCTTGAAAAAACTGCTGATACCCCCACCGAAAACCGGATCAATCACCGCCCGGTTCCGCCGTTCGGTGGCGGTAAAGTCCCAATAACTGTTCGGATCGTACGCCGGCAGACTGGCCATCGCCAACACGGCGCCGGTCTTCGCATCCATGACCACCGCCACCCCGGACGCTGCCTGCACGCCCTTCATCACCCCGTCAAGCCGCTTTTCCAGCATGGACTGAAGTGAAAGATCCAGACTGAGAATCAGATCCGCGCCGCTTTCCTCCGCGCCGCCCTTTGTTTTCATGCCGGCATCGGCAAGATCCGCATCCTTGCCAACGATGCCACGCAAGACATTGTCGTATTGAAATTCGATACCGGCCAGCCCCTGGTCATCCTTGACAAAACCAAGTACCGGCGCGGCAATCTGACTGTGCGGGTAGAATCGATGCATTTCGTCAACCCCGTAAATCCCCGCGATACCGAAACCGAGGATCTTTTCAGCCTGATCCGCCGACAAATCCCGACCAAGCCAGACAAAACTGCGCTCCACCTTCAGCAAGGAGTGCAACTCCTCCTTGTCCATCTTCAGCACAGCTGCGATGTCCCGCGCCGTTGCCTCGATATCGACAATCTCCAGAGGCCTTGCGTAAATCGACGTCTGCCGAAAACTGACTGCCAACTCCTGACTGTTGCGGTCATAAATACTTTTACGTCCGACCACCGAGACAACCGGCGACAACCCCTTATCGCCCTCAACCGCCTCGTTCCGATCGTCGAACACGCCAAGGCGCGCCAAGATCAGCAGCGTCACCACCACGGCGCTTGCCACCACCAAGCCGATGATCAGCCAGCCGCGCCTGACGATTTTTTGTTGCTCCTTTCTCATCCATAAGCCCTGCTAAGGCTTCCGCACTTGCTGCGCGGCCGGCGCATACAACCCCAACCGGGCCGCCGACGCCGCGACCTGCTCACGGCTGTGCAGACCATCCCTCCTGGCAAGCAAGGTCTTGTTGCGCAGGGTCGCCTCTTGCCGCAACTCCCGGACGGTGCCCAACTCGCCCAGCCCGCTGTCGATCTGCCAACCGAGCCAAAGACTCGCCGCCACCCCGACCACGGCCGCAAAGGAGGCAAACACGCCAATCGCCTTCCACAGCATGCCGCTGTCGGTGCGCACAACCGCACCACCACGCCGTCGAACCTTTTGCCGTCGCCCCACCGACGAATATCGCCCGGAATAATCCTTAAGCATTGTCCCCCCTCCCCAGCTCGGCGACCCGGAGCTTGGCGCTCCGCGCGCGCGGATTGACCGCCAGTTCCCCAGCCCCGGCGACTATCGGCTTCCGGGTCAACACCCGCAAGGCCGGGTTATCATGAAAGGCCTGTTTGACAAGACGATCTTCCAAAGAATGAAAAGAGATGACACAGAAACGGCCACCAGGTGCCAGAAGCCCGGCCCCGTCCGCGAGGACGCGCGCCAGATTCTCGAGCTCACCGTTCACGGCGATCCGCAGGGCCTGGAATACCTTGGTGGCAACATGAATCTTCTTGGGATGAAAACGCTTCGGCACAGCCCACTCCACGACCTTTACCAGTTGCTCGGTAGCGACAAAGGCCTCGCTCCGCCGCGCCTCGACGATCCGGGCCGCGATGGGCCGGGCCTGCCGCTCTTCACCGTAGTAGTAGAATATATCGGCCAGCTCGTCCTGACTGGCGGTGTTCAGCAGATCGGCTGCCGTTTTCCCGCCACGGTCATCCATGCGCATGTCCAGCGGCTCACTGCCCTTGAAGGTAAAACCGCGGCCACTCTCGTCCAGTTGCAGCGAGGAGAGCCCCAGGTCAAGCAGGATGCCGTCCACCTTGCCGACCCCCAACTCCGCCAGGGTATCGCCTATCGCCGCAAAATTCCGCCTGACGAAATGCACCCGGTCGCCGAAACCCGCCAACCGCTCCCTGGCGATGGCCATCGCCGCCGCGTCCCAATCAAAGGCGACCAGTCGGCCGTGGGGCGCGCTGGCCTCGAGGATTTTTGCCGAGTGACCGCCCAAGCCGAGATTCCCATCCACATAGATGCCGCCATCCCGGGGCGCCAGCCACTCGAGCACCTCGGCCAGCAGAACCGGTTGATGCCGGGCATCCATGCGCTACATCAACCCGGACTGGATCATGATCTGCTCAAAGGCCTGGAAGTCCTCCTCCGCCGGCCGGTTCTCCCTCTCCCAAACCGCCTTGTCCCATATCTCAAAATAGGTGATCATGCCACTGACCACCACATCCTTATCCACCTCACAACCGGCGCGCAAACCGGGCGGCAACAGGACCCGCCCCTGCTTGTCCAGGGGGCAGTCCACCACCCCGCCGACCAGAAACCGCAGCAGCTTGATCATCTGCGGCTGGGTCTTGCCCTCCGCCCGCAGGGTCATCTCGAGTTCCTCCCACTGGGGCAACGGATAGGCCCGGAGGCAGTTGTGCCAGGGCGCAACCATCAGCCGCTCGTCATACTGACGACGCAAGACATCCCGAAACCTGGTCGGAATATTCAACCGCCCCTTGCTGTCAAGAGCGTGTTCCGACCGGCCGCGAAAATGACTGACTCGACCTGCCCCTGCACCGTCACTCACGATTTAGCCCCCAAAAACCTTTTTGGACCACTTTGCACCACCATACGTTCTTTATATGGGGGAGACAGGCCGGTGTCAAGGAAAAATCCATGGAGGCAGGCGACAGCAAAAAGACCCCAAAATTGGGCACAAACACACTATAAAGTGGGATCAACGAAAGCGTAATACATTCTATTGTGTATAGCCACAGGCGAAGGATTACAGTGGTGGAGAGTGGGGGAAAAATAAAAGATATAACCCCGCAAAGCGGATCGACGGCAACATCGTGATGGGGAAATATTGGCATGCAGGGATCGAAAACGGAGGACAACGACTGTCAGGAGGGCGCCGCCCGGCTACCGCATGCACAAGAGAGGAACAACCGCCACGGAGTAGGCGATCAGAGGACCACGGTACGCTTGATATGGTGGACGATCTCATCGGGGTCGTCCATTAGAGAGAACAAAAACATGTCATCCTTGCGCAGATACCCGGCGCCAACCTGCTTCTCCTGCATCCAATCCAGCAACCCGGACCAGAACTCGGTCCCGACCAGCACCACGGGGAAGGACTTGATCCGCCGGGTCTGCATGAGGGTCAGCGCCTCGAAAAGCTCGTCGAGGGTGCCGAACCCGCCGGGCAGACAGATAAAGGCCATGGCGTACTTGATGAACATGACCTTGCGGACAAAGAAATACTTGAAATCGAGCGGCATGTTGGCAAAGGGATTCGGCTCCTGCTCGAACGGCAGGTTGATGTTGAGGCCGATGGATACCCCCTCGGCCACCGCCGCCCCCTTGTTGGCCGCCGCCATGACGCCGGGCCCACCCCCGGTGATGATGGCGTACCCGGCCTCGGCAAGCTCGGTGGCAATCCGATCGGTCAGCTTATAGTAAGGGTCCTCTGGCCGGATGCGGGCCGAACCGAAGAAAGAGACCGCCGGTTTCTGCACGCTGGAGAGGGTATCGAATCCATCCACGAATTCGGACATGATGCGGAAGAGACGCCAGGAATCCCCGACATTGAAATTCTCCAGCGAATACTGGTGCCGCTCGTCAACAACCTTGGATTGCATATCTTATCTCCACGCCACCACCAATGGGGCCAAGAACCGTCACCGCGCCGCGCCCGTGAGCTTCGCAAGCGCCGACGTCGCCTTTACATGATCAGGCCGCAGCCGCAACACCCGTTCAAACAGCCGCCGCGCCTGCCGCCACCGGCCGCCGTCGCGACAGATACAGCCAAGAAGATACAGGGCGGTTACGTTTTCCCGATCAAGCAGCAAACACTGACGCAAGGACTCGCCGGCACCAGCGGTGTCGCCCAGATGATACTGCACCCGACCGAGACGGCACCACGCCTGCCAGGCGGTGTCGTCAAGCTCCACCGCCTGCCGACAAAGCGAGAGCGCGACCTCATCCCCCTCCCTCTCGTCGTGATACAACTCACCCAGCAGACTCAACACGCCAGCGTCACGGGGGTTGAGGCGAGCCGCCCGTTCCAGCAGCACAATCGCCTCCCGGTTGCGCCCCTCGCCCTGATACGCCTCGGCCAGAGCGCCAAGCAGCGGCGCCGTCGCCTCCTGGCCGGCCATCGCCCGCTCCAGCAACCGCACCGCCTCGGCGTAACGTCCCAGCCGGCAATAGAGCCGCCCCAACCAGAACAACAGGTCCGGGTGCGCGGCATCGATGGCCAGCGCCTTTTCAAAGGCGACAACCGCCGCTGCGGGCCGCCCCTGCTCCAGATAGGCAAAACCCAGGTTGAAGGGGGCCATGAAATCGGCGCCATCCAAGGCGGCCGCCTTCTCGAAAAGCGGGATCGCGGCCCGATAACGGTTCATCTGCACCAACACCACGCCAAGGCTGTTGAGCAGGTTAACGCTCTCCGGGGCAAGCCGCAGCCCGCGACGATACTCGCGTACCGAACGGGCCAGATCCCCGTCATTATAATAGACATCGCCGCTGATATTGAGGCTCACCGCATCAAAAACCGCCTTGCCGTTCTCCCCAAGGAAGGTAGCGTGGCAAAGCGCCTTGGCGGCATTGACCGCCGTCGCCGATTTCCGGCAGCCATCAAACGGATACAGGGCGATGCCGGCCAAACAGCGACACCCCTCCTGCACCGAACCCACCCAGGCCAGCGCCTCATCGGCGCCGGCACCAGGCAAGGCAACAAAGATGTCACCGCCCTCGGCCCGCACCGGAGCCGAGGCAGGGCCAAGCAGCGAGGCCAGGCACCCACCCAAAGACTCACCAGCGCCACCCTCACTATTCGGCCGGAGGAGTAACAGGGCAAAGCGATCAAGGCCGCGCCACTGTCGGCGCAACCGTGTCATCACCTCGTCCGGCGGCGACGCAAACGGATGATCCTGGCTACGGCTCAACGCCGCATGGGCACAAAGGGCATGGGGCCCGCGACGGCGAGCGGCGCACAACGCCGCCCATGCCTGATCGAGCAGCAGCGAGGCATTGGCCTCCACGCCCGCACCGGAGCCGGGGGCCGCGAAACGGCAGATACCCAGATGCACCTTCTGAAAATTCTCCCTCTTCAACCGCCGCAGCAACGCCTCGCCCATCCGCAAGGCCTTTTCGGTGTCGATCCCTGTCCAGATCGCGCCGAACACCCCGGCACCGCAGGCATAGAGAGGGGCAACCCCGCCGACCAACCCATCCAGAACGCCGGCGGCGCGGACGATTTGCGCCAGCACCTGCTCGCCGTCCCGCCCCTTGGCATGAATCTCAACCAGCATCAGACTGCCCAACTCGGCGGCGTCGCCGCCGGCCCGAACCAACTCGGCCGCCAGGCCCGCCCGAAGCTGCTGCCCGTTGGGCAAGCCGGTCACCCCGTCCACCGACCACTGCTTGACAAGACGAAACTCCCGCGACAGGATGCGGCTCACCTCCAGGAGCCAGCTCCCGGACATCTCCCGGAAGGGAAGTTCGCCACGATGCAGAACCGCAACACCGATCAACTCATCGTCGTTCCACACCGGCAGGAACAGTATCTCCCCATCGGCGGAAAGCGTTGGACGCCCACGCTCGCCCACCCGGCCCACCGCTTCGTGCCAGGCGGCATCATCGGCCTGCGGTCCGTCGTCCGCATCGAGGGACTGAAAAACCACCGCGCTACCTGGAAAAAAATGACCAACCGCCCCGGCAAAGGGAACCGCCAGCCGGCGCAAATCTTCGCTTGCGAGCGGGGCTTCGACAGCGGCAAAGGGAAAGCGGCTCATCTCTTCCTCCCATCAAAGGCGTCACACAGACAGCGGGCCAACGCCGCCACCTCTCCGTCGGCCACCGTGCGCATGTCGAGCAGGTAGCGCTCGGCCTCGATCCGGCCGATCACTGGCAGCGGCGCCGAGCGCAGCACCCCCTCCAGTTGACCAACCGATACCGCCAACGGCTCAAGCACCACCGCCCGGCTGGGCAGACCTTGCTCCGGCAAGGCGCCGCCGCCGACTCTTGATTCAACATCCGCCACCGTCACCCGGCAATGTCCGGCCAACGGCTGACGAATCAGCCGCAAGAGCCGCTTGGCGCGACGATCGACCACCTCGCGGGCCTGACTCAGCATGGCCAGGGTCGGGATGGTGGCAAAGACATTCTCCTCGTCGAAATAGAGCCGCAGAATCGCCTCCAACCCGGCCAGGGTGAATTTATCGATACGCAGGGCCCGGTTCATCGGATTCTTCTTAATCTTCTCGATATAGCTCCGCTTGCCGAGGATAACCCCGGCCTGTGGTCCGCCCAGCAGCTTATCGCCGCTAAAGGTGACCACATCGACGCCGGCCGCGACCACCTCCTGCACCGTCGGCTCCTTGGCCAGCCCGAACCGGGAAAGATCAACGAAACAGCCGCTGCCCAGATCCTCCATCACCGGCAAACCGAACTCACCCGCCAGAGCGACCAACTCCCCCAGCGGCACCTCGGAGGTGAACCCGATCATCTTGAAGTTACTGGTATGCACCTTGAGCAGCATGGCGGTGTTCTCATTGATCACCGCCCGATAGTCGCGGAGATGGGTGCGGTTGGTGGCGCCGACCTCGACCAGGGTGGCGCCGCTCTTGGCCATGACATCGGGAATCCGGAACGAGCCCCCGATCTCCACCAGCTGCCCCCGCGATACCACCACCTCCCGACCGGCGGCCAGGGTCTCGAGCACCAGCATCACCGCCGCGGCGTTGTTGTTGACCACCAACGCCGCCTCGGCGCCGGTCAACTCACAGAGCAACTCCTCCACCAGACTGTAGCGGCTGCCACGCTTGCCTGTTTCAAGATCAAACTCCAGATTGGAATATCTGGCGCCAACCTGCAGCAACATCGCCATGGCCGCCTCGGGCAGCAGCGAGCGCCCAAGATTGGTATGCACCACCACCCCGGTGCCGTTGATGACGGTGCGAAAGTTGGGTGCAAGCTTGCGCGCCAGCCGCTCTGCAAAAAGCGCCACCATTGCCTCACGGGAAAGCTCTGCTGCCGCCACCGGCTCGCCGCCCAAAATCGCCTGCCGCCGCTCCTCGAGAATGCTCCGCACCACCCCCTTCACCACCAGCCTCGGTGCCTGGGTGGAATCCGCGACCCAATCCAAAAACTCATCAACCTTTGGAATCAGCCGCAACAACTCCTGTCGCGAAGGGGCGACAACGGTCTTATTTTTCTTCTCAGGCATGGACACAAATCCCCTAACTTGTAGAAAACGAAACAGGCCACCCCGTTCCGTCGCAAATATCCATAACGACTTAAACGAGTTACCGCTTTATATATCGACTGTCAAGCCCGAGCCCCTGCCCGCCGCAAAAACTCCATCAATTACATCGGCCGCGCCAGACAGCCGCCTCACCGTCGCCGCCGCTTTGACCGGACAACCACCCCCAATCGCTTCAGCCTAGCCACAAAGGTCGAGCGGTTAACCCCGGCATCCTCGGCCGCCCACGTCATATTCTCGTTATTCTTGACGAGCAGATATCGAGCATACGCCCTTTCAACATCCTCCCAACTCTTTCCGCCAAAGAATTTCAGCGCATCACCCGCCTCAGCCCCCAGCCCCAACACGCTCACGCCACCGGCGCCGCCAACGCCGGCTTCAGCAAGCGGCGCCCTTTCACCGCCAACCACATCCGGCGGCAAATCGTTGGGCGCGATCACCTCCTTGCCCACGACCACGGTGAGGTATTTTGCAAGATTCTCCAGTTGCCGGACGTTCCCAGGCCACGAACAGGCCGTCAGTATCCGCATGGTCTCAGGCGGCACAACCTTGGGTGACAGATCATTATCTGCGGCCTCGCGGCGCAAGAATCGCATTAGCAACAACGGGATATCCTCAACGCGCTGCCGGAGGGGTGGCAAGGTCACCGGCAGCACCGAAAGGCGATAAAAGAGATCCTCTCGGAACTGCTTCGCGGACACCATCTCAGCCAGATCCCGGTTCGTGGCGGAGATAATCCGCACATCAACCCTTCTCACCTTGGTACTTCCCAGCGGCTTCACCTCGCCCTCCTGCACAACCCGCAACAACTTGGCCTGCAGGGCAAAAGGCATCTCGCCGATCTCATCAAGAAACACCGAACCGCCATCGGCCTGCTCAAAGAGACCCAGGCGACTTTTCACCGCTCCGGAAAAAGCACCTTTTTCATACCCAAACAGTTCACTCTCAAGAAGGGTTTCCGGGATGGCACTGCAATTCTGCACCACGAACGGCTTTTCCTTGCGTCCACTCAAGCGATGCAGCATCCGAGCCGCCAGCTCCTTCCCGGTACCACTCTCCCCGGCCACCAGCACCGGATACCCGGTCACCGCATAGCTCCTTATCTGCGCCAACGCGTGCAGAAAGAGCTGACTTTGGCCGACGAACTCGCTCTCCGCCCCCATTGACCGCAGTCTCTGCTGCAATCTGGCATTCGCCTTGCTTTGCCGCTCATATACAATAGCGTTGTTGAGTGCCACGGAACCGATATCGACCAGCTCCTGGATCTGCGCAAGGCGCTCTGCCTCGAGATTGAGATTTTCAGTAGAAAATCCGGTTTCTATTACCTCAACGGCGCCGTAAACCGACTTATCCTTCAAAAGCAAGGGAAATGCGAGAATAACCTTGCTCTTAACCGCCAGCTCCTGCTCAATCGCCTTGTAATGCCGAGAATCCTCTCCCGGCCTCGATACCGCCACCTTTCCGTTCTCGATCACCCAGCCGACGATACTTCGCTCGCCCCGCCCAATCAACCTCCCCTTCACCTTCTCACTTTCCCCACCGGCCGCCTCGACACAGAGATATCCATCCCCCTGCCGTACCCAGAGCGAGCCACGCTCCACGGCGTGAATTCCCATGAGCGCCTGCAGAAACTTTACCTGCAACCGACCCGGATCGAGTTCATCCGAAAACGACTTGAACAACTCACAAACCGAAGCCCGCACAACATCACCAATATTTAAACGTATTGTCGATATTTAACCAATTACACCATATAGGAATAATTTAGAAATTTCAAGCTTCACATCGCGCCGCCGCATAACCAACACACAATGACGACAAAACGGCCACTTGCAAAACGAAAACGCTGTGGCACAAAACTTGATTATCAATAAATCAAGAGCAGCCATAAAACGCGCGAACACGAGCGAGAAAAGGAGGTCAAACATGAGAACACGAAGACAAAAAAACACAACCACCATGATCCGGGCACTGGGAACGGCACTGACCCTTGCCGCACTGCAAGCCCCCATGGCGCAGGCAGAGGATGTTTACCTAAATCCGGGATACATCAGCGGCGGTATCGGCATCGAAGGCGTCTCAGTGCAATGGGCGGAAGTCAAGGCGGACAACGGCGATTTCAGCGCATCCACCTATGGCTCCGCCGCCAACTATACATTGACGGTCAACACACCGGAAAACGGCAGTTATGATTATGAGGTCGGCAGCTATACCTATTCCGACGGTTACAACGATTATCTCCGCTTCCCCTACAAAACCGTCTCGGTCGCCGACAACGCCACCGTCACCCACAACTTC
>JAOUHH010000218.1 GCA_029865195.1 Desulfobulbaceae bacterium | reverse complement strand
CTTGGAGGCGTTGGAGCTGAAGCGGCGGATAAACTCCTTGAGTTCCTCGGCCTTGGCCTTGACCTTCTTGCTCTCGGTCTCCTTCTGGCGGAACTGCAGCTGGCTTGCCTCGTACCAGAAATCGTAGTTGCCGACATAGACCTGGATCTTGCCGAAGTCGATATCGGCCATGTGGGTGCAGACCTGATTCAGGAAGTGGCGGTCATGGGAGACGATGATCACGGTGTTGTTGAAGCGGGAAAGAAAATCCTCCAGCCAGTTGATGGTCCTGAGGTCGAGCTGGTTGGTGGGCTCGTCGAGGAGGAGGATGTCCGGGTTGCCGAACAGGGCCTGGGCGAGCAGCACCCGCACCTTGTCGCTGCCGTCGAGCTCCTTCATCTTTTTCTGGCGCAGTTCTTCCGGGATGCCGAGCCCCTTCAGCAGTACCGCCACCTCCGCCTCCGCCTCGTAGCCGTTCATCTCGCCGAACAGGGCCTCCAGCTCGCCGGAACGGATGCCGTCCGCCTCGCTGAAGTCGCTCTTGGCGTAGATGGCGTCGCGCTCGGCCATCACCTCGTAGAGTTTCTTGTGGCCCATGATCACGGTGTCGACCACCGAGTATTCGTCGAAGGCGAACTGGTCCTGGCTGAGCATCGCCAGGCGTTGCTTCGGGCCGATGCTGATCTCGCCGCGGTCCGGCTCCAGCCGGCCGGCCAGGATCTTCAGGAAGGTGGATTTGCCGGCGCCGTTGGCCCCGATCAGGCCATAGCAGTTGCCGGGGGTGAACTTGATGTTGACGTCCTGAAAGATGATCCGTTTGCCGTAAGCGAGGGCGACGTTGGTGGCGGTAATCATGGCGGTGTCCTTCTTCTTGGTGGCCGCAGGAAGGTCCGTGCGGCATGGTGTTCGGTGCCAAGCAAAGCAGGGGCGGCGATCACTCCGCGGGGGTGGGATTCTCAGCTTCCCCGGCGGGGTCGATCTGTTTTTCGAGCTTGCGTTGCTTCTTTTCCTCTTTCTTTTTCTTCTTCAGTAATTCTTTCTGGCGTTTCTCAAAGGAATAGTTTGGTTTGGCCAAGGCTCTGTCCTTTACGGGTGCCCCATGTTTGAGTTGCTGGGAAAGACGATAAAAAAAAGACCCCGCTAAAAAAAAGCGGGGTCTTTCGAATCGGCAATGTCGGTTCTTACTGCTGTACTACGTCCTCGGCGGAGGGGCCTTTGGGACCGTCAACAACGTTGAAGGTTACCCGGGCGCCTTCCTGCAGGGATTTGAAGCCATCGGCCTTGATTGCGCTGTGGTGAACGAATACGTCGCTGCCGCCGTCCTGGGCGATAAATCCGAAGCCTTTCGCATCATTGAACCATTTAACTGTACCTTCTGCCATTTTTTACTACTCCTTTGCACTGGGTTCACTATGGGAACCACTTTTTAAATGAGCCGGATCATTAAAGTCCGTCTCGGTATCGGTTCTGTTGTCAAAACCGACAAACTCGTTATCGATCTGCTGCCGTCCCCGCATTCTGCTCGGCGGGCCTCTTTTGCGCCCGACCGGCTTGTCGGCTCCGAAGGGGCTGCCGGGCCAAGGGCTGGAGATGAGGGGCTCCGGTGGTGAAGGCGGTCATGGGGTGATGATGTTTGCCGCCGAAAGGTCTCATGGGTCGTTCTTTCACTGTGAAGCAAGTACCTTCTTCGGAAACGAACGATGCTTGAAAAAACAACGTGGAGAGGGATACACGAAAGAGTTTGCTTCTGCTCTAGGGATTTTAGCTAGTGATGGCTTATACCCGGTAGTGGTTATTTGTGCAAGGAAATAATATTGCCGGCGGCGAGACACCTCAGCGCAGCTCCGCCACCTCCATCTTTTTGAGTTGGGCGCGGGTGAACACCGGCCCGTCGGTGCAGACCAGCTTGCCGTCGAGATGGCAGTGGCGGCAGATGCCCACCCCGCATTTCATGTGCCGCTCCATGGTGGTGATCAGGTGATCGTCGGCAAGGCCGCGCCGGCTCAGTTCGTTCAGGGTGGCGCCGATCATCATCGGCGGCCCGCAGACGATGCCGGTGCAGCGGGCGGGATCGATCTCGACCTGGTCGAGCAGCGCCGTGACCAGCCCCACCGGCCCGTCCCAGCCCGGTTCGGCCCGGTCCACGGTGAGCAGGCAGGTGATGGCGGCGTCCTGCCGCCACTCGCTGATGTCGGCGTGGAAGGCGATGTCCGACGGCAGCCGGCTGCCGTAGAGGATGAAGATCCGCCCGTAGTCGGCGCGGTTGTCCAGGCAGGAGGTGATCACCGAGCGCAGGGGGGCAAGGCCGATGCCGCCGGCCACGAAGAGCAGGTCGCGGCCGCGGAAGGAGGCCATGTCGAAGGGGGTGCCGTAGGGGCCGCGCAGGCCTACGCGGTCGCCTGCCTGCAGCGCGTGCATGGTCGAGGTCAGCTGCCCCGCCTTGCGCACCGACAGGCTGATGGCGCCCGGCCGGGTGGGGCTTGAGGAGAAGGAGATCGGCGCCTCGCCGCAGTGGGGGACCGAAACCATCATGAACTGCCCGGGCCGGTACTGGAAGGCCTGCTGGGTGGGCGGGTGGGTGAAGGCCAGTTCAAAGGTCTTGATCTGGGAATTCTCCACGATCACCTTGTTGATGACGGCGCTTTGCGGCAGGTAGTTTTCAGGGGCGATGGTCTGCATTGGGGCAAGGGTCCTTGGCAATGTTTTCTCTTAAAGGGGCGATCCGTCCACGCTGCGGTGAGGGGCTAATCCTCTCCCACCATCCTGATGAAGCGGACGATGTCGACGCCGCCGAAGCAGATGCCGACGCAGCGGCCGCAGCCGACGCAGCCCGGGCTCCCGTAGTCCCGGACGTCGTGGCAGAGCTTGTGCATGAACCGCTGCCGGATCGCCTGCGTCTTCTGGTGCACCGGGTTGTGGCCGCCGGCCATCCGGGTAAAGCCGCTGAAGGTGCAGGCGTCCCAGTTGCGGAGGCGCACGCCGTGATCGGCGGCGAGCTTGCGGTCGACGATGGTGAAGCAGGTGCAGGTGGGGCAGACAAAGGCGCAGCCGCCGCAGTCCTGGCAGCGCAGCGAGAGTTCCCGCCAGATCTCCTCCGGCACCTGGTTGTTCTGCAGCCGCTGCAGGGCCTGGTCGGCGTGGACGTTGAGCTGGAAGTTGGCCATCGCCTCAAGGGAAAGCTGATACTGGTTGAGGATCTGCTCCTCGCTGGCCGGGGTGAAGAACTGGCCCCATTGCCTGAGTAAAGCCGCCCCCTTGTCGCGGCCGACCTGCACCAGATAGTGGTCGCCCTGGTCGGTGAACTGGAGGTCGAAGCCGGAGCCCAAAAAGGGGCCGCTCTTGGTGGCGTTGCAGAAGCAGTTGGCAAAGGGCTGGTTGCAGTTGAGGCCGATGAGGATGGCGTTGGCCCGTTTGGCCGCGTACTGCTGGTCCTTGATCTCGCCCATGAAGACCTTGTCCAGGTGCATGATCGCCATCAGGTCGCAGGAGCGGACCCCGAAGTAGACCGTTGGTTCCGGCTCGGCGGCCGGGGCGGTGAAGGTGTAGTCGCCGTCGCGGTGTGCGTAGTTATAGAGGGTCTCCTGCTGCGGGAAGAAAAAGGATTTGATCCCGTTCTGGGTCTGCTGGTTGAGCTCGTAGGGGGCGTAGTCGAGATCGTCGATGACGCTGAACAGGGTGTCGCCGTGCCGGTTGACGATGGGCGCCACCAGCCGGTGGTCCTTGTTGACCTTGCGCAGAAAGCCGCGCAGATGATCCTTGCTTAGGCAGTATGTTCCGTCCATGGGCTGTTCCCGCGGGTTATGAGGCTTTTTCGATCCGCACCGCGCAGACCTTGTACTCGGGGCATTTGGCGATGGGGTCCTGGGTGTCGATGGTCAGCCGGTTGACCGGCGTCTCCGCAAAGTGAAACGAGGTGTAGACCGAGCCTACCGCCACGGCGCGGGTGATCTGGGCCGGCAGCTGCACCGCGCCCCGCCGCGAGGCAACACAGAGGATGTCGCCGTCCCGGATCGCAAGCCGCTTGGCGTCGTCGGGGTGGATCTGCAGCAGCGCCTCCTTGCTCTCCCGGTTCAGGGCCTCGCTCTTTCGGGTCATGGTGCCGGTGTGGTAGTGGTGATAGACCCGGCCGGTGTTGAGGAAGAAGGGGAAATCCGCGCAGGGCGACTCCACCGGCGGGGTGTGCTCGCCGGGGATGAAATGGCCCTTGCCGCGGGTGAAATACTGTTTGTGCAGGTAGGGGGTGCCGGGGTGTTGCTGGTCCCAGCAGGGCCATTGCAGCCCCCACTTGTTGCCGCCCAGCCGCTGGTGGATGATGCCGCCGTAGATGGGGGTGAGCAGCGAGATCTCTTCCATGATCTCGGTGGAGGAGTCATAGGCCATGGGGTAGCCCATCCGGGTGGCGAGCTGGGAGATGATCTCGGAGTCGAGGCGGCAGTTGCCGATGGGCTTGATCGCCGGCCGCACCATCTGCACCCGCCGCTCGGTGTTGGTGAAGGTGCCGCCCTTTTCGGCAAAGGAGGCGGCCGGGAAGACCACATGGGCAAACTGGGCGGTCTCGGTGAGAAAGATGTCGGATACCGCCAGGAATTCGAGGTTGGCAAGGGTCTCCTCCACCTTGTCCACCAGCGGGTCGCTCAAAAACGGGTTCTCGCCCATGATGAACATCCCCTTCATCACCCCGTTGGTACCGCTGTGGGTCATGTCCAGCAGGGTGAGGCCGGGTACG
>JAOUHH010000217.1 GCA_029865195.1 Desulfobulbaceae bacterium | reverse complement strand
TGAGCAAAATAACGGAGAATTTCTCTGAATTTTCGCTCTGAAATTTTACTGTACTTTTGATATCTATTTTTTAACGGCATATGGGAAGGTTAGCACATTTTTTATGTGTTCTGCTTCCTAAGCCCCTTATTAATTACTTCCCAACCTCAGGCAGGCAACATCTGTGGGACATACACATATCATCAAATACTTGCCGTTCAATATTTCCGCCGCCAGATCGTCTCGACATATGCGGCCAGTTTTTTGTTGTTGAAAGGCTTGCGGATGACCCCCAGCACACCCAGTTCAAGCAGGGCGTTAATTTCATTTTTCTCCTGCTGTCCGGTGAGAAAAATGATCGGGATCGACTCGGTCGCCGGATTGGCACGAATCCTGGATAGGGTTGCCGGGCCACCCATCCCCGGCATCATCACATCCATGAGAATCAGGTCGGGGCGGAACTCCGTGAGCCGGGCCAGAGCTGCCGCACCCGAGTCGGCATATTCCACCCGCGACAAACTCTTCAGCTTGGCCAGCCCGATCCGCACCAGCCCGTGGATCGTCTCGTCGTCGTCAACGCAGAGCACGCTGGTCAACTCGCGTCTTTCCCGCCGGGGGAGCACCCCGACAAAAAAATTCCGGTTGAAGACCTCATCGAAATAACCAAGCAGTTCGTCATGCAGGGTGCGGGATTTTTTTACGACGTAATCCGCCTCTAACCCCGACCCGCTACCCGCCTTTTCCACCTCCGAGGTGATAAGAAAGGTGGGAATACAGCGGTTGGGGCCGCGCACCACCTTCAAGGCCGCGATCAGAGAACGGCCATCCAGTTCGCCGACATGCATGGAGGTCAGCAATACGTCATACTCCTCTCGCAACAGCCTGGAAAATGCCTCAAGCCCGGTGCCCGCATAGATAGCGGAGACATCATACTTCTCGCGGATGGTATTGGCGAAATAGTCGGACATCGCCCTGGTATTTTCAACCACCAGCACCCTGAAGCCGGGGGTTGCCCGCGTCGGCCCCAACCGCCGCAACATTTCCGCGTATGCAGCCTCGTCAACGGCATGGCTGTTTGCAAGATACTCGCGGGTATAGCCGGCAAGCATATCGGTAAACCGCAGGCAGAGGTCGACATCAAACCGACCACGCCCGCCATCGGAGAGTACGGTTTCCAGGGCATGACAGGCCGAGGCGACAAAGCCGACCCCAAACGAGCCAGCCCCGCCCTTGATGGAATGCACCGCGCGGAGAAATTCCTCCCTCTGGTCCGAATCCGGGCCGCTCTTGGCGATCTGCATCACCAGATATTCGAGGGTCTCAATTTTTTCCGGCAGGGAAACCAGATACTCCTCGCGCATTGCCTCTATCTGCTCGTCCATCATTCACTCCTCTGGCAAGTGATCATCCTGCTTTCGCCCCCCCCCCGCATTCGGCAAGCAGGTCAAGCAACACCTCCTTCTTGATCGGCTTGCTGATGTGTTCGTTACAGCCGGCGGCGATACTCATCTCCTGATGCTCGCTCAAGGCATGGGCGGTGAGGGCGATAATCCTGGTTGGCGGCCGGTTGTTTTCCATTTCCCAGGCCCTGATCCGACGGGTGGCGGCATAGCCGTCCATCTCCGGCATCTCGATGTCCATCAGCACCAGATCGTACTCGCCGGCCATGAACTTCTCCACCGCGATCCGGCCGTTTTCCGCGTAATCAAGCCGATGCATCCCCTTCTTGAGATAGGCGGTGATCAGATAGCGGTTGTCCGGATTGTCTTCGGCCAGCAGGATTCGCAAGGGCACGGATTGCCCCGTATCGGCTGCCGCGGGCGTCGTCATCCCGTCCTCGCTTTTCCCATCCCAGAGCGCCGCCTGGATCAGGACCCGCAGTTCACTCATCTTGACCGGCTTGGTTGTATAGCCGGCCAGGGCAATCTGCCGCAGCCTGACCAACTGCTCGCGGCCGGCATTGGCGGAACTGAGCATAATCACCGGCACATCCAGCCCCATCTCGCCCTTGATCTTTTCCGCCGTCGTCAGGCCGTTCATCTCCGGCATGTGATAATCAAGCAGAATCAGGCTGTACGATGCACCCGCCGCCTCCGCCGTCGCCAGTTCCGCCAACGCCGCCGCCCCGCTTTCCGCCTCATGGACGATGGCGCCCCAATACCCGAGGATGTTGCGCAGAATCAGCCGATTGGTGTCATTATCATCCACCACCATCACCCGTCGCCCCTGAAGATGCAACGCTTCGGCGCGGATACTCGCGCTGCACCCGGGATCGGTGCCGAAGCGGGCCGTGAAACTGAACACACTTCCCTCACCCTCGGTACTCTCGACCCGTAATTCCCCACCCATCATCTCGACGATTTTCCTGGAGATGGCCAGCCCCAGTCCGGTCCCCCCATATTGCCGGGTGGTGGAGGAATCCGCCTGGGTGAACTTGTCGAAGATCACCGCCAGTTTTTCGGCCGGGATGCCGATGCCCGTATCCCGCACCGAAAATCGCAAGGCCACCTCGTCTTCAGCCCGTGATACCGTTTCCACCGCGACCACAATCTCACCCTGCCGGGTAAATTTGATGGCATTACTGATCAGGTTGACAAGCACTTGCCGCAACCTGGTCGGATCACCGACCAGGGCCATCGCCATATCGGGTGCCAGATTGTTGACCAGTTCTATCTGCTTCTGATGGGCGCGAAGGGCCATCACCTCGCCGATCCGCTCCAGTACCTCCTGCAGATCAAAACAGATCGCCTCCAAGGCGAAATGGCCGGCCTCGATCTTTGAAATATCGAGAATATCGTTGATGATCCCCAACAAATTTTCCCCGGCGTTGCGGAAGATGTCCACATACTGCCGCTGCTCGCCGGAGAGTTCCGTTTCGCTGAGCAGATCGGCCATGCCGATGATGGCATTCATCGGGGTGCGGATCTCGTGGCTCATGCTGGCAAGAAAATCGCTCTTGGCCTGACTGGCGGCTTGCGCCTCCACGGCGGCCACCGACAACTCGCGATTCTTCTGCGCCAATTCCGCGGCAAAGGCATCGATCTCCGCCTTGGCGTGACGCAAGGCATCCTCCTGTTGCCTACGACTTGTGATATCGTTGATCAGGCCGACAAACTTGCGTTCGTCGCCGATTTGCATCTCGCTCACCGCCAGATCCATCGGAAAGCTTGAACCGTCCTTGCGGAGACCGCGCACCTCCCGGCCGATGCCGATGATCTTCCGCTGACCGGTTTTCAGATAATTCTGCACATAGCCGTTATGCCGGCCATGATACGGCTCCGGCATCAGCATGTTCACGTTGTTGCCGATCACCTCGGCGGCAGCGTACCCGAAGATCTTTTCCGCTGCCGGATTGAAGAGTTCCACCACCCGCCGGTCATTGATCACCACAAAACCGCTGATAGATACGTTGATGATCGCCTTAAGCCTGGCCTCGCTCTCGCGCAGGTCATGCTCCTGGCGCTGCAACTGGCTTGAGGTGTTGTTCAGCCCTTCGATCAGGTCATCGATCTCTACCACGCCGCTGGTGAATCGCAGCCGCTCGCCGACCCGCTGGTTCAGGCTACCGGCAAATTCTGTCACTTGGCGGAAGATCGCCATATAGCGCCCGAGAAAGAGCAGTATCAAAACCACACTGACCGCCACCACCAGCAGCCCCCCCACCACCCCGGTGAACAGAATATTTTTTTTGACAACTTTCACCGCTGCGGCACTGTAGTCCACCTTCACCCAGCCGAGCAGTTTCGTATCGTGCAGTGGCTCCCAGATGGTTATCTTTTCATCCCCGACAAAGGTTATCATCCTTTTCATATTTGACGGCGGCTCCAGGCGGAGGTGATCATAGACTGCCCGCGCTACCCCAGCCTCCTGGCGAACGCAACTGAGCACCTGCCCCTGTGTATCCGTGACGCTGATTGAAAGGATATTGGGCAATTTGACATTACGGAGCAGCAGTGTCTCCAGCGAGGCAAAATCGCTCACCAGGACAGAGCCGACACTGAGATTGGCGATACTGACGGCCAGAACCTCCGCTTGCCGCCGAATCGAATCAGAACCCCGCCTGCTGTTCTGCGTGACGGCACTCCAGGTATGGACGGCCATAACGATGGTCAGCAACATAGATATTATAAAGGCGGCCTGAGATCCCAGATGTCGCGGCAGCAACTTGTGCACAGAATGACCTCTTAGATGACAACGGGTAAGGTGACGGGAAATGGGCGTGAAGTTCGGCAACGACTCACTCGTTACCCTGATAATTTTCCAGCCCGAGTTCCGCCAAGGACGCGTAATCCCGCTGGTAGTCGGCCCGTACCGGATTCGGGATCGCGATCGCGGCGAGTTTCGCCTTGCCATCCGCATCGTTGGCAAACCCCATGATAGCGGCAACAAGCCGCGCGGCTACATCTTCTGGAATCCGCGGATGCACGCAGAGCGGATGGGGAGCAAGCCCTGGGGTTTGATAGAGAATCCGCAAGGCACCCTGCAACGATGCAGGCTCCTTCTTGAGGGTTTTATTCACCCCGCCGCCGGCCGCCGCCTTACCGAGCAGGACATGCCGGTAGACATTGCCGTGCGTCTTGACATAACTGGGGATTATTCTGATTTTCTCCTTCTCCGCCAGCAAGGCCCGCATATAGAGTGACGCGGCCAGGGCGTTGGGGGACGGGAAAGCGACAACCTGCCCGTCGAGCTGGTGAACGCCCTGCCACCGGCTCTCTTTTTTCACCACCAAAATCCCCAC
>JAOUHH010000017.1 GCA_029865195.1 Desulfobulbaceae bacterium | reverse complement strand
TCCTCGCCACCCAGAAGGATGCGGGGGTCGATGATCCCGGCGAGGAAGGCGTGTATCGGGTTGGCACCGTGGCCACGGTATTGCAGTTGCTGCCGCTGCCCGACGGCACCATCAAGGCGTTGGTGGAAGGGAAGAAGCGGGCCAGGATCGAATCCTTTCTCGATGCGGAGGATTTCTTTCGGGTCGAGGTCGTTGAGTTTGCCGCGGAACTCGGCGGCGGCACCGAAGCCGTCGCCTATCTGCGTGAAATCAAGATTGTTTTCGGTGAGTTTGCGCAACGCAACAAAAAGATTCCCAAAGAGGTGGTGAAATCCCTTCTCTCCATCGATGACCCGGTCAAGTTCATTGACGTGCTGGCATCCCATCTGCCGGTGAAGAGCGAGGAGAAACAACAGCTGCTGGAGACCTTTCCGTTGTTCGAGCGGATGGATCTGGCCCTCGGCATCCTGCACCGGGAAAATGAAATCACCGTCATCGAGGATCGCATCCGACGTCGCGTCAAGAAGAAGATGGAGAAGGCGCAGAAGGATTACTATCTCGCCGAGCAGATGCGGGCGATTCAAAGCGAGATGGGGGGCGGGCAAGAGGATCCAGCCTCGGATATTGCCGAACTTGAGGAGCAGATAAAGGCTCGCAATCTGCCCAAGGCGGCAGCCGCCAAGGCTGCAAAGGAACTGAAAAAACTGAAGATGATGCCGCCGATGTCCGCCGAGGCGACGGTGGTGCGCAACTATATCGATACCATCCTCAGTCTGCCCTGGGGCGAGAAAACCAAGGGCAAGATCGATATCGCCGAAGCGGAAGCGGTTCTTGATGACGATCATTTCGGATTGAAGAAGCCCAAGGAGCGGATCCTCGAGTACCTTGCGGTACAGGCGCAGGTCAACAAGATCAAGGGCCCCATCCTCTGCCTGGTCGGCCCGCCAGGGGTCGGCAAGACCTCGCTCTGTAAGTCGGTGGCCCGCGCCATGGGGCGTAAGTTTGTCCGCCTGTCCCTTGGCGGGGTTCGTGACGAGGCGGAGATTCGCGGGCACCGGCGCACCTATATCGGCGCCCTGCCGGGCAAGATCATCCAGTCCCTGCAGAAGGCCAAGGTCGATAACCCGGTCTTCTGTCTGGATGAGGTTGACAAGATGAGCACCGATTTCCGGGGCGATCCCTCCTCGGCGCTGCTTGAGGTGTTGGACCCGGAGCAGAACGACACCTTCAACGATCATTATCTGGATATGGACTATGATCTGTCCGATATCCTTTTCATCACCACCGCTAATAATCTGCCCTCCATACCACTGCCGCTGCAGGACAGAATGGAGGTGATCAAGCTTGAGGGCTACACCGAGGAGGACAAGCTTCGTATCGCCCTTGATTATCTGATCCCGAAACAGCTGCAGGAAAACGGTTTTGCGACTGACGACATCACCTTTCATGATCGCGCCATTCTGGAGATCATCCGCCGTTACACGAGAGAGGCCGGCGTCCGCAGTCTGGAACGCAATATTGCCGCCATCTGCCGCAAGGTGGCCCATGAACGGCTGAAGAAAAAGACCGACAAGAAGTTTCGGGTGAGCACTGCCCAGGGTGTCTCCAGGTATCTTGGAGTGCCACGGTACCGATTCGGACTCGCCGAGGAAAAGGATGCCCTCGGTCTTTCCACCGGATTGGCCTGGACCGAGGTGGGTGGGGAACTGCTGCAGATCGAGACGGTACTGATGCCGGGCAGCGGCAAACTTACCATCACCGGCAAACTTGGCGAGGTGATGCAGGAATCGGCCCAGGCTGCCTTGAGTTATGTGCGTTCTCGCGCCTTGCGGCTGGGGTTGACGCCTGATTTCTATCAGAAACTCGATATTCATATCCATGTCCCGGAAGGGGCGATCCCCAAGGATGGCCCTTCTGCCGGTATCACCATGGCCACCTCGCTGGTATCCGCGATGCTGCGGTTGCCGGTGCGACGGGATGTGGCCATGACCGGCGAGATTACCCTGCGCGGACGTGTGTTGCCCATCGGCGGGTTGACGGAGAAACTGTTGGCGGCCCGGCGGGGCGGTATTCAAACCGTCCTGATCCCCAAGGAAAACGAGCGGGATTTGAAGGAGATTCCGGCGAAGATTCTCAAAAGCCTTACCGTCGAGTTCATGGAGCATATGGATCAGGTACTGGAGAGGGCCTTGGTGCTGCCCACGGGTGAGGAGCTATTCAAGGATGTTTCCATGGACACCTTCCGGGCCGAGGCAGTGGTCAACAACATTGCCCATTAGGTCGTTTTTGCGGCGTCTGTCGGTTAGCCTGTGCGGCGATTCGGCGGTGGAATAACTTTTTGAGACCGCTGCAGTTTTTTGCTTGACGAATAAGGGGGCTGCTGTTAAAAAGTCACGCACGAGTGGCCGGGCGAATAGCTCAGCTGGGAGAGCATCGGCCTTACAAGCCGAGGGTCACAGGTTCGATCCCTGTTTCGCCCACCAGTATAAATTAGTAATGCGGGGTCGTAGTTCAGTCGGTTAGAATGCCGGCCTGTCACGCCGGAGGTCGCGAGTTCGAGTCTCGTCGGCCCCGCCAGTAATTCGGAAAAGGTTAGTCGCTTGCGGCTAACCTTTTTTTTTGTCGCTTGCGACCGAGCAGGGTCTACGGTGAGCTGTTGTGGCTAACAACCACTTGACATGGCAAGCCTCGTGCGGCTAAATTGATTAATTTATAGGTTTCGCTGGGATTGCGATATCCCGAAAAACATGTATTAATCTCCAGGCGTGGCTTTAAGCCTCGCCTCTTTTTTCTGGCCTCCACATGCTTTATCAAGCCATTGAACGATTGGGTAACTCCGCCCTTTATCAGACCCGCGATCTGGGAAGGATGGGGCGCTATCTTCTGTTGTCTCTGCTGGGGGTTTTTAAGCGTCCGTTTCGCTTCAATGAACTGCTGCGACAGATTCGGCTCATCGGCGCCCATTCGTTTGTGGTAATCTTCTTCACCGGCGCTTTCACCGGCATGGTGCTCGGATTGCAGGGGTATTACACCCTGCGGAAATTCGGCGCCGACGGCGTCCTCGGCTCCGCCGTCGCCTTGAGCCTCATCCGGGAACTTGGGCCGGTGCTTACCGCCCTGATGGTAACCGGCCGGGCAGGCTCCGCGATGTGCGCCGAGCTTGGCATCATGCGCAATTCCGAGCAGATCGACGCCTTGGAATGCATGTCCGTCGATCCCTTTCGTTATCTGATTACTCCGAAGTTCCTGGCAACGCTCATCGCCGTTCCGCTGTTGACCCTTATCTTCAATGTGGTCGGTATATATGGTGGCTACCTCGCCGGCGTTATCCTGCTTGACGGCAATCCCGGCGCGTATTTTGTCAGCATGGAGCACAGCGTGGTCAACAAGGATATCAACCTTGGCATTATTAAATCCTTTGTGTTTGGCCTGCTCATCGTCTGGATTTGTACCGGGCGGGGTTATTTCGTGCACAAGATTCGCAACGCCGGTTTCGGTGCCGAAGCGGTGAGCAAGGTGACAACACAGGCGGTGGTAATGACATCTATCGCCATTCTGGTCTGGGATTATCTTCTGACGGCGATGTTGCTATGAGTGACGCGATTATTCAGTTTGTCGATGTGGTCAAATCGTTCGGCACGCAGCGGATTCTGGACCGGGTCAATTTTTCCATCCCGACCGGGAAAACCACGGTGATCGCCGGCGGCAGCGGCCAAGGCAAGAGCGTGACCCTGAAGCTGATTCTGGGATTGCTGAAGGCTGAATCAGGTAAGATCCTCGTCGATGGCGTCGATATCACCGGCGTCGGCCGCAAGGAGATGAACCGGATGCGCACCTACTTCGGGGTACTCTTTCAGGGCGCGGCCCTGCTTGATTCCCTGTCGGTGTTTGATAATGTCGCGTTGCCTCTGGTCGAGCGCACCTCTTTGGCCGGCAGTGAGATTAGGGAGCGGGTTCTTGGTACTCTCGACCAGTTGGGGCTTGCCGGCAGCGAGGATAAATTCCCCGCCCAGTTGAGCGGCGGCATGAAGAAACGGGTCGGTCTGGCCCGCGCCCTGCAGTTGCAGCCCAAGATCATGCTTTTTGATGAGCCGACCACCGGGCTTGATCCTGAAAAATCCATGGAGATTTATCAACTGTTTCACCGTACGCAACAGCAGTTTGGGTATACCTCGGTCATTGTCAGCCACGATATTCCCAAGATTTTCAATCTGGCCGATCAGGTGGTCATCCTCAATCGCGGGAAGGTGAATGCCTTTGCCAGCCCGGAGGATATTCCCCGGTCGGAAGACCCGGATATCAAGGAGTTTGTCAAGAAAACCATGGGGGATGTTTACCTCAGCAGAGAAATGGAATACGCGCCATGAAGAAAATCAATACCGATTTCATCGTTGGTCTGTTTTTGCTTGCCGGTTTCGGCTGTTTTGTATATCTCTCGCTGCAATTGGGAGAGTTTTCCATGTTTTCCATGGAGAAGAATTACACCCTGACCGCCGACTTCAATAATATCTCAGGCCTGAAGCCCGGTGCCGGCGTCGAGATGGCGGGCGTCGGGGTTGGGCAGGTGTACAAGATTGCACTGGGTGAAAATGATCGGGCGCATGTGACCCTGCTGCTCAAACAGGGGGTGAAGGTCAGCGAGGATGCGATTGCCTCCATCCGTACGCAAGGAATCATCGGCGATAAATATGTGCGCATCAGTCAGGGTGGACTTGAAGATTTCCTCGCGGACGGTGACGTCATCGAGGAAACAGAATCCGCGGTTGATCTTGAGGAGTTGGTGAGCAAGTATATTTTCGGGGATGTCTGATCCGGCCTCTATATTTGACTTGTCGTGGATGTTGTTATGCCGCATAATTTTATCTTAGCCGCTAATGTTTATTTTGGTCGTTGATTATGCCCTCCGGCATGCGTTCGACCTACTGTTGGAATCAAGCGCGAAACAGTGAGAGCAGAGAAATGCGAAGAATGAAGATTAATTTGCCGCATCGGTGGATGCTTCTGCTGGCCCTGGTTGCAGCTCAGTTGCTGATGGCGCCCGTCGTCATGGCCGCCGAGGAAGGGTCGGCCGATGAGGCATGGGTCGACGACGTGCTTGTGGCTCAGGCCGAGAACAATGTCACCATCGCAGACCCCCTTGAGCCGTTGAACAGAGTGTTTTTTCAATTTAACGACAAGTTGTATTTCTGGCTGTTGAAGCCGGTCGCCACCGGCTACAAGGCGGTTTTGTCGGACGAGGATGTGCGGATGTGTTTCAGTAACGCCTTCCATAACCTCCTTGCCCCGGTGCGGATCGTTAATAATGTCCTGCAAGGGAAGATGGTCGGGGCCGGCAATGAATTGGCCTCTTTCGTCATCAATTCGACGGTGGGTATCGTCGGCCTGGCTGACCCCGCACATAAGGAATTCGGGCTTGCCGCAAGCGATGAGGATTTTGGGCAAACCTTAGGCAGCTATGGCATTGGAGATGGCATGTATGTCTGCTGGCCGTTCCTCGGCCCATCCTCGTTGCGGGATACGGTCGGCACGGTGGGGGATGCCCTGCTCGATCCACTCTTTTATCTCACCGCCGCCGGGGAGTCTGCCGGGTATGCCCTGCAGGGTGACAAGCAGGTCAACAGGGTTTCCTTGAATCTGGGTGAATATGAACGGTTCAAGGAAGCGTCGTTTGACCCCTATGTGGCGGTACGGAACGCCTATGTGCAGCATCGTCGCAGTCGGATCAAAGATGAGATCGACGGCGGTGGCGGGTATGGGGTCGGACAGGGGAAAGGTGTCGGCAAGGATGTCGGCAAGGCGCCACCACCGCCTCCACCGCGTACGGCGGGGATCGTCGTCATTGATGGGCCGTTGAAGAAGAGGGCGTCGAAAGCGCCGCATACTGGCTCGGTTGCGGGCACGCCCGGTTATTATGTTCTGGTTGGGGTGTACCGTGAACCGACCAACGTCGAACGGCAAAAAAAACGTTTGGCTGCTGCCGGGATGCCACCGGTCGTCGCCCGTTATCAGCGCAAAGACTATTCTTTTTATGGGGTTGAGGTGCCGGGTGGCGGCGATTTTATTGCCGCCAAACAGCGTGAGAAAGAACTGGTGATGGCCGGTTTTTCAGAGACATTGGTAGTCCGGCATTGATTTGATTCGTGATGTCCGGGGAATTTTTTGATGTTTTGTAAGGAGATTTGAGATGGTTCTGCAACGGATGGTCGGGGCAAAGGTGGTCTTGGTCCTGCTGTCATTCTATCTGCTGACTGCCGCTTTGCCGGTTTTCGCTGCTACGACGACTGAACCCATGGAGCAGGTGAAGGCTTCCGTGGATGCTATCCTGCTTATTGTTCGAGAGAACAAGCAGAATCTTCATGGTGAACTTGCCGGCACCTTGCGGAAGCAGATCGTCGATATCGTTTACGACCGTTTTGACTTCCGGGCCATGTCGCAACTCGCCCTGGCCAAGAATTGGAAAACGATCAATGCCAAGGAGCAGGATCATTTTGTCTTCTTGTTCGCCAAGTTGCTTGAGAATACCTATTACGACCGGATCAACTCCTACTCCAACGAAGAGGTTGTGTTCAAGGAGCAGCAGAAAAAAGAGGATAAGGCGGTCGTCTCGAGCGTGGTGATTCGCAACAACGTCGAAACCCCGGTGGTCTATAAGTTGCGGAGCAAGAATGATAAATGGCTGGTGTATGATGTGATCATCGAGGGGGTCAGTCTGGTTCGGAACTATCGCACCCAGTTTGACTCCATCATCGAGAAGGAGAAATATCCTGGGCTGGTCAAGCGGCTGGAGGAGAAGATCGAGAAGAAAGATACGGGCCAGAAACCGTTATGACCTCCGCAAGCATCATGGGGACGTGTCAGTTGGTCAGGGAACACGCCCAGGCAGCATTTCGTTTTCTCGCCGTTGAGGAGCTTGAGGAACTCTGCCCGTTGCTCCAGCTTCGGCGCTGGCCGGCTGAAGCTGTTTTGATGCGGGAAGGCGAGCCTGGGGAGTTCATGGGGTTTCTTCTCGATGGAAAACTTGCCGTCAGAAAGGAAACCTCTTTTGACGGCAAGCACATTCTGCTGGCTATTCTTGAGCCTGGTACCATGGTTGGGGAAATCTCGGTGGTTGCCCGTGAGCATCGAAACGCCTCGGTCGCTGCCATGGAAGAAAGCACGCTGCTCGTTTTGAGCAGTGATGATTTTGATCTGCTGGTCACTCGTAACCCTGTTCTGGGTGTCAAATTTCTCAGTCATATCGTCAAGGTGATCAGCCTGCGTCTTCGGAAGGCCGACGACCGACTTGCCCGCCTTCTCTGATTGTTCCGCTCGCGGCGTTTCTTTATTTTTCTCTGCTTTAATTTCAGTTTGCTGGTCAGTTGGAAGTAACAAACGGATTGAAACCGTTTGTCCTTTTCTGGTGCGGAGCCATGCCGAAACTGCAGGACGTCATATCCATCTCCACCCTTGATCTGGTCGAGTGCCTTTCCACGGCCATGGATCTGGTCAGTCCGGCCCTGGCCAACCATCAGCGGCGGGTCGGTTTCATTGCCCTGCGGCTTGCCGAACAGTTGGGGATGGCCGAGGCGTTGCGCAAGGAGGTGCTGATCGCAGGCCTCCTGCATGATTCCGGCGCGCTCTCCATGCCGGACAGGTCAATCACCCTCAATTTCGAACTCGACGCGACCGCGACTTTTTCTCCGCATCAGCATGCCGTTGCCGGCTACCATCTGGTTCGCAAATTCTGCCCCTTTGCCGATGTTGCCCAGATTATCCGCTTTCATCATCTGCCATGGGGCAATGGCACGGGTGGCGCCTGCTGCAATGAGGAGGTGCCTCTCGGGGCCCACCTCACGCATCTGGCCGATCGGGTAGATGTCCTGATCAACGATAAAGCCAATATTCTCCTGCAGCGACGGGATATTACAAAGGTCATTGAGCGCAACAAGGGAAAGCTTTTTCATCCGCTGCTGGTAGAGGCCTTTGCCGAGGTGGCCGGGAAGGAGGCGTTCTGGCTGGATATCGCCAGTGTCTCGATGGGCTCCAGGGTGGTAGGCGAATCAGGTTTTGCACATGAGAAACTCGACTGCGATGATCTGCTGGATATGACCGAGTTGTTTGGCCATATTATCGATTTTCGAAGTCGTTTCACGGCCACCCACTCCAGCGGGGTTTCTACCTGCGCCGCCAGTCTGGCGCGCTTGGCAAGATTTTCCGAGGCGGAGTGCATGATGATGAAGATCGCCGGCAACCTCCATGATCTCGGTAAACTCGCGGTACCGGTGGAAATACTTGAAAAACCGGCCGCTCTTACCGATGCGGAGTTCAGTGTCGTCAAGGCGCACACCTATTACACCTACAAGGTGTTGCGCAATTTTCGGGATATGGAGAAACTTCGGGAATGGGCGGCCTATCATCACGAGCGGCTCGACGGCAACGGC
The DNA here is from genome assembly GCA_029865195.1 of Desulfobulbaceae bacterium. GTDB lineage: Bacteria > Desulfobacterota > Desulfobulbia > Desulfobulbales > UBA5123 > UBA5123. The sequence continues at coordinate 10,966 of JAOUHH010000017.1, read as the reverse complement.
TACCCGTTTCACCTGCACGGCGGGGAATTGTCGTTGGGGGCGCGGGTGATGGCGGTTGCCGATGTTTTCACCGCCATTACCGAAGACCGGCCCTACCGGGCGGGGATGTCGGCGGAAGAGGCAAGCCGGGTCCTCGTCAATATGGCTGCCAACAAGGCCTTGGATGGCGAGGTGGTAACGCTTCTACTCGATAATTTTGCCGAGGTGAACCATCTGCGGATATTGGCGCAATCGGCGAGCCGCGACGAGTATCAGGCCTTCCATCAGGCATTGTAGCGGCGCGTTTTGTAGTTTTTTCCTTTCAGGTTTCTATCTTTTCCCCGTCAACAACAGTACCGGATAGTCGTGGACCTTACCGTCGTTGCCTTCCTTGGTGATGACGTGGGCGGTTGTTACGGCCAAATCGGTAAATCCCGCTTCCGAGGCCAGCGAGAGAAGTTCTTTGCTGTCCATTCCCAGATGCATGACACCGGTGCTGTCGCTGTGAAAGGTGCCGTCCTCACTGGCAAGGTCGGCGAGGGCAATGCGACCGCCGGGGGCGAGCAGGTCGTGAAAGGTACGCATCAGCGCGCCGAGATCCGCGATGTGATGCAGGGTCATGCTGCTGTAGATCAGATGGTAGCGCTCATCCGGCAAGGGGTCGCGGGTAAGGTCGAGTTGGCGGGTGATGATGTTGGCAAGGCCGATCCCGTCGATTTTTTTCCTTAGCTCAACCAGCATGCCGCTCGAACTGTCGGTGGCGACAATCTTGCCCAGGTGCGGCGCGAGCAGGGCGGTGACCAGGCCGGTGCCGCAGCCGAACTCCATGGCGGTCATGGTCTGGTTCAGGGGCAGGCTGGTGGTGATGGCCCTGGCAACACCCCTTGCCAGTTCCACACGTATCGGTTTGTCCCAGGTGGCGGCGGCCTCGTCGAAGAGGGTGACGGCCTTGTCGGGCGTTTTCATGTTCATGTAATGGTTTCCTGCTGATGGTGTAAGCCTAAATTTCTTGTCTGCTTACGGTTGTGTCGGTTGGCGAAAGTGCACCGGGCCGTTGGCGATTCGGCCATATTGCCGGTAGCGTTGAAAATGGGGCACCCATTCGAAGATCAGATTGGAGACCCCTTCCCACATGGAAACCCAGGCGACGATGGTCAGCCCTTCAATGCCGAGGTCCGTGAAGATATTGCCGGCGGCGCCATAACGGCTGCGGAGGAAGAGGGAGATAAACACCAGGGTGATGCCAAGGCCGAGAAAGTAGCAGAACCGCCCCAGATGCTTGTTGATTTCGTGCCGTTGGCGTTCCTGTTGATACTCGAAGTAATGCCGCACGCTTCCGCGCACCCTTTCCATGTTCTCCGGCGTTTCCGGGTGCTCAAGATTGATGCGGATCAGAAAGGGGTGTCGCTTGATCTCGTTGACCGATTGGATCAGATATTCGGCGAATTTAAGATCAAGATCCTTTTTGTTGTAGTTGGCGGTGCTGTCGAACCGGTCGTAGAGATCTTTCATGCTCGCAGCGGTGACGTCGATGATCACCCGTCCGTCGGCATCCTTATCGTAGCGGTCGGTAATGCTTTGACGCATATGGCGGTAACCCCTTGCATTTGTTTGGGGATTGATGGCGTTACGGCTGCAGTCTGCCCATCTCTACAACATGGCCGATGGCCACCAGTACGTCACCCTTCTCCAGGCGTTGATCCGCCTTGGGGATGAATTTGAATTTGTTCTCCTGCGCCGAGCGGGTGGCGATGACCTGGATGTTGTAGCGGTTGGTGAGGTCCATCTCCCGGAGGTTCTTGCCGGCCCATTGGTCAATGACCAGTTCCTTGATGACCATCTCCCTGTCGAACGGGAGGTGTTCGATGAAGCCGGGGATCGCCATCCGGTTGGCCAGTTGCTTGGCGGCCAGGTGCTCCGGCATCACCACCTCGTCGACGCCGATTTTGTGCAGCAGCTTTTCGTGGTCGCCATTGATCGCCTTCACCCATACCACCGGCACGCCAAGCTCTTTCAGGTACATGGAGATCATGGCGCTGGCGGCGATGGAGTCGCCGACGCTGACCAGCACATGGGTCAGGTCCGTCACCCCCATCTGGGAGAGCGCGGTCTTGTCGGTGGCGTCGGCCTGGAAGACCTGGCTGAAGACATGCTGGGCCCGTTTGATGTTGTCGGGGTCAACGTCAATGCCGACCACCGTGTGGCCCAGTTCCATCAGGGTTTTGCCGAACTTGTAGCCGAACTTGCCAAGACCGATGACGCCGGCCTGCAGGGTCTGATTCATATTTGTACTCCTTTTGCTATCCGATCAGCATGTTTTCTTCAGGCCAGTCGTAGTACAACTCCTCCTGGAAGCTCTGGATCGCCACCAGGAAAACGATTGGCCCCAGGCGGCCGATGAACATCAGGGCGGTGATGATGCCCTTGCCGGCCATGGAGAGCTTGGGGGTAATACCGGTGCTGAGGCCGACGGTGCCGAATGCCGAAACGGTTTCGAAAAACAGGTCCAGAAAGAGATCCCGCGTTTCCGGATGCGGGACGTCGCCGCCTTCGCTGATGGTGAGCAGCAGGGTGGCAAAGGCGATGATGCCGGTGGCAAAGACCAGCAGGATCAGCGCCTTGTTGACCGATTCGCTGTTGAGGGCGAATCGTCCCATCACGGTTTGCCGTCGGCCTTTGAATTGTGAGTGGACGAAGGCCGTCAGGGCGCGAAAGGTGGTGACCTTGATGCCGCCGGCGCATGAGCCGGGGGCGCCGCCGATGAACATCAGCACCATCATGATCAGCAGGGAGACGTTGGTCATGTGGTTGATGTCGACGGTGTTGAAGCCGGCGGTGCGGCAGGTAATCGACTGAAACAGGGAGGAGAGCAGGGCTTCCTTGGGCGACATGTTGCCGTGAAAGCCGACGAATTCCGCGCTGTAGATGGCGATCCAGCCGAAGAGGATGAGGAAGAGGGTGGTTTTGACCACCACCTGCGCATACCAGCTCAGCTTGCGTCCCTGATTGTTGAGGCGGCGCCGGCATTTGTTGCTTATGCATTCCTGCAATTCCACCAGCACCGAGAAGCCGATGCCGCCAAGGACGATCAGCAGCATGATCACAAGGTTGATGCCGATGTCGCCGCGCCAGGCGCAGAGGCTGTCGCTGTAAAGGGAGAAGCCGGCGTTGCAGAAGGCGGATACGGAGTGAAAGAGGGCGGAAAAAGGGGTAAAGCTCTGCGGCGCCTGCAGAAAGAGCAGCAAGGCGCCAGCCGCCTCGATGGTGAACGTCCATAAGACGATGCGGATCAGGAATTTCCCGAGATGGAAGGCCGGGTCATGGAGAAGGCTTTGGCCCACCGCGATCCGGTCGCTTAACGAAACGTGCCGCCGCCAGAGATAAAAGGCCAGGCCGGTAAAGGTCATGATCCCCAACCCTCCCACCTGCAGGAGGCCGAGGATGACCGTCTGTCCGAAGCGGCTGAAATGGGTGCCGGTGTCGACAACGCTCAGGCCGGTGACGCAGGTTGCCGAGGTGGCGGTGAAGAGGGCGTCCATCCAGGAGATAGGGGCGTCGGTGAGACTGATGTCGCTGTGCAGGAGAAAGGCACCGGTGAGGATGACAAGGCCGAAGAAGAGGATCGGCAGGGCGTATGGAGGTATTGAGGCTGGGGTTTTCATGGATGAAGCAAGTTGGATGGGAGCAGCCTTTTTTCATCTTGTTGATAGGTGTTTCTGACTCATAGCGCGGCAGTAATGCGAACGCAATAGAAAAGATGCGCGACGACCTCGGTTAGATTGCTCGGCGGGATGGCTCTAGCGGAGATCTTTATACCAGACCTGCATGCTCTCAATACGGCCACAGATTTGGGTATTGTTGATCAGGGTGCCGCCATGGTGATAATCGGCGCGGGCAAAGGTGATGTTCATGCCGGGGGAGAGCGCTCTGGCAATGGTGTAGGCCACCGTCAGGCCCAGGCTGCGTAATTCATGTTCCATGGTGGCCAGCAGGTGGCCGGCGAGGCCTTGTCGTCGGTGTTCTGGCATGGTGAGAAAATCAGTCATCTCCACATGCCCTGCGCGGCAGTATTGCTCGGCCGAGGCCAACGCCGCCAGTTCCTCGCCCTGCCAGGCTCCGAAATAAGCGACATGATCCTCCATGGTCTCGGCAAGAAAATCCGGATCATTGACCGGAAAGGGGTAGGAAACAAAGATGTCGTCGTAACGTTCAGCCATGACCTCGCAATCATCAAGGGTGCAGCGGCGAACGGTATAATCATCCGCCGCCGCGTTACTTCGGCGCACCGAAGCTGCATTGGCAAGGGCGAGTATCCGGTCAATCTCCTCCTGGCGGGGATCCTCGGCCCGGGACGGATCAAGGTACTTGCCCATGAAATGGCCGTCTTCCTGGTCCCGGAAAAAATCGGGGACCAGCGCCTCGGTGCGAAAACCGTCGTCGGTAAAGGTCTCGGCCCAGCCGGCCGGCACCTTGGCGAAAATCTTACCGTAGTTTTCCCTTTCCGCCAGTTCGTTAATTTCCGGGAGCAGGTCAGGCATGTCGTTGTCATTGAGTTCCATCAGATAGACCCGGTCGCTGCCGTTGCCATGCTGGATGGTGGAATGACCTAGGGTATCTATTGAATCAGGCATCATCGCGGCGCTCCATCCGTTCATTGGTTTCCGGGGTAAGGGTGGTGGCAGCCTCGTAATCAGCGAGCAGGCTTGAGATGCCGATGGCCTGGGTGTCGTCGTCAGCGCCGTCCAAGGGTAGCTGCAGATGACACTCCTCGCAGTTTCGATCGCAGAAAAAAGGCTGATAGGAATCCGGTTCCTTGTAGGTGGAGATTACCCCTTCGTAGTTGCGCAAAATCACCTTGTTGGTAGACCAGGAGATCAGGTAGTTGGGCATCACCGGGATCTTGCCGCCGCCGCCCGGGGCGTCGATCACATAGGTGGGCACCGCGAAGCCCGAAGTATGGCCGATGAGATTTTCTATAATCTCAATGCCCTTGCCCACCGGGGTGCGGAAATGGCTCAACCCCTCGGACAGATCGCACTGATAAAGGTAATAGGGCCTGACCCGGTTCTTGACCAGTTTTTGCACCAGACTCTTCATAATCCGCGGACAATCGTTGACCCCGGCCAGCAGCACCGACTGGTTGCCCAGCGGAATGCCGGCGTCGGCGAGTTTTGCCAGGGCGCGGCCGGCGCGGGGGGTAAGTTCCCTGGGGTGATTGAAATGGGTGTTGATCCATATCGGATGGTGTTTCTTGAGGATATTCACCAGGTTGTCGGTGATCCGCTGCGGCAAGACCACTGGGGTCCGGGTGCCGATGCGGATTACCTCCACATGGTCAATGGCGGCCAGTTCACCGAGCAGCCAATCGATAATCTCATCGCTGAGCAGGAATGGGTCACCGCCGGAAAGCAGCACATCACGAACCTCCGGGGTGTTGCGAATGTATTGGATCCCGGCCAGCAGCTTTTTTTTGTCGGGGATCGAGTCCACGTCGCCCACCTTGCGCTTGCGGGTGCAATGGCGGCAATACATCGAACAGAGGTTGGAGACGTGGAACAACACCCGATCGGGATAGCGGTGGGTAAGACCTTCCACCGGGCTGTCCTTGTCCTCGGCCAGTGGATCGACGCAATCGCAGCGGCCGATGTGCAGTTCTTCGGGACTGGGGACCGACTGCCTGAAGATCGGGTCGGTATCGAAGTCGTAGCGATCGATCAGGGAAAAATAATAGGGGGTGATGGACATGGGAAACCGGTCGATGGTCCGGGTCAGCGCTTCACGTCGTTCTGCGGGAAAATCAATATCAAGCAGCCGCTCAACGGTTTCTAGTTTGGTAATCGATTGGCGAAGGTGCCAGCGCCAATCCTCCCACTGGGCAACGGTTGATTCCGGGTAGAAATCGTTGTTGGTTGCCTTGGCGGTAGGGTCGGTAGATGGTTGGGTTGCGTACATGATGCTTCCTTTGTCTGTTGGCATATCCGGCATGCTGCCGCCACGGATAGAAATACCGACATCGAAAGACATACGAGAGATTCTTCGTGAGAAGAAAAGGACGATAAGAGGGGTCGGAAATGCGCAGATATGGAGGACCATTTTGACATGGTCCGTGCTGATTATTTGAGTCAGACTGTAACAGGTATTGGCTGAGGATGCAAATCCAGGCGGCCAGGTATGAGGTTAATGTGTTGATGTCAAAAGAAAAAAAACTCGCTGATCGCGTATTTGGTTGCGGTCAGCGAGTTTTTGGTATCTGAGGCTGGGAGATGCTTAGTTTGTTGCCAGGCAGTCGACTCGCCAGCTGCATTCGTTTTGGTCACAGTTGCCGTTACTCGTCTGGAAGCAGGGGGTGTTACCCTCGGTCACCTGGATGGTTCTGATCAGGTCAGCCTTTTTCATCTTGCCGGGATTGATGCCCATCTTTGTTGCCATTTCCTTAATTTCCTTCACTTTCATTTCCCCACCCCTCGTTTGTTTGGATTACGTTGTATGTAATGTATCGGAAGTCTTCACTTCGTGAATGAGACGGAATTAAAGTATTTAATGACTTGTTTTCGTGGAGTTGGTGTCTACAAATAAATAAAATTATTATTGCGGGGAGGAAATGCTCTTGTCAAAGAAAAAATGCGCATCGGTGAGTTGGGTATGGAGGTGATAGGTGGTGCAAGCAAAACGCACCGGCAAGGTTGATCTTGCTATTCGCCGATGATCTTGACCAAAACCCTTTTTTTGCGGCCGCCGTCAAACTCTCCATAGAAGATCTGCTCCCAAGGCCCGAAATCGAGCTGGCTGCCGGTGATCGCCACCACGACCTCGCGGCCCATGACCTGTCGCTTGAGATGTGCGTCGGCATTGTCTTCGTAACCGTTATGACGATATTGCGATACAGGTTCGTGGGGGGCGAGTTTTTCGAGCCACACCTCGTAGTCGTGATGCAGTCCTGACTCGTCGTCGTTGATGAATACCGAGGCGGTGATGTGCATGGCGTTAACGAGAACCAACCCTTCGGTTATCCCTGAGGCGCGCAGGCATTCGTTCACCTGCGGGGTTATGTTGATAAAAGCTCTTCTTGACTTGATCTCGAACCATAATTCCTTGCGATAACTTTTCATCGGCGCCTCGCTTCTGATTAATAATCATTTTCTTGTGGATGTTTGCCCTATATTTGCCATGTCGGTTCTTTTGTTGTCAAGCCATGAATTGGTCGCAATACTGGAAGTCACTTATTGACTGGCATTGTGTTCATGTATTATCTATCATGATTAAGTAATTGGCAGTCTGGTAGGTGAACATTGAAGAAGGGGCCATGATGGAAGCGCATGGAGAAGTAGTCGGCAGTTCTATTTTTGCGAATAAGAATTGTTGGGAATTTAATAACTGCGGGGAGAGCAAAAAACTCTGCGCCGCCTATCCCAACTCCGGCAGGAGTTGCGCCTTCATTGCCGGCACCGCCGGTAATTGCCAGGCCGTCTCCTTCGATGAAAAACATCAAAAATGCGTGGCCTGCGCCTTCTATAACAGCGAGCATTTTGATAATCCGGATGCCTTCGCCAAAAAATATGGCTGGCGGATTCCGGAAAATCTCTTCTGAACGCCGGGCGTCCGAGTCCTCTTCCTCGTTTATCCCCTCCGCTGTTTGTGACAATCCCCTTGACTTGCTCCGCTTCTTTTTTTAGGATCAACCCTGTTTCAGGCGCTCTTAACCGAGCTTAATAGGGAACTCCGTGTAAATCGGAGACGGGCCCGCCGCTGTAACCGGGGACGAATTCTGCATTTAGCCACTGTCGTTGTTCGACGGGAAGGCGCGGAAGGAGGATGAGCCGGGAGTCAGAAGACCTGCCTGCAAACGTGGAGTGACATTTTTCGAGGAACGAAAAGGTGTTGCTGGATCTCGCGGAGATAATTGGGACATCCCGGATCGATTACTATCGGTCCGGGATTTTTTTATGCCCGTTGTCGGCACCTCCCGGACCAGGACCCTTTTTAAGGAGAACGGTTATGGCCTCACGCGAAACAACCCATTGCAAGTGTACTCTTTTTCTCATCAGGGATTGGGATTCCTTCCAATTAACCATGCGCTGTTTCCTGCGCTGACACAACGGCCGGGTATGATTCAGCCCGGAAAGGGTGCGGTCGGGGTGACTGGATTCCGACAATCGTCTTGACTTTCCGTGGCTTTTTCATTATTGAAGAAATTCTTCAGGTGCTCCTCGGGGAGCATAAAAGGGAACTCCGTGTAAATCGGAGACGGGCCCGCCGCTGTAACCGGTAACGAGTTTCGCATCATGCCACTGTCTTAAAGAGATGGGAAGGCGCGGAACAAGGATTGAGCCGGGAGTCAGAAGACCTGCCTGAGGATGACATAGCATTGGCTTCGTGGACGGAAGCGGTGCGAACTGATCTCGCGGATAAAAAAGGGACATCCCCGGATCGATATTGCTATCGGTCCGGGGATTTTTTTGTCCGCGGCCCGGCAGGCGAAGGGCATGGGGCACCAGGTGCCTCAAGAGGTCTGGCAGGCGTACGTATGGATATGGCAACGCTCATCCCGCAGCTCTGGCACGGTCTTGGCTGGCCGCTGGTGAAGCTGGTGTTTTTTGTTTCGCTGGGCCTGCTGGTCGGCAATTTCATCGAGGCGCTCAACTGGACCCGTTCGGCGGCGCGGCTTGCCGGGCCATTGATCCGGGTGGGGCATCTTTCCGATACCACCGGGGCGAGTTTTTCCCTGGCCTTTTTTTCCGGAATTGCCGCCAACTCCATGCTCGCCGAGGCCTTTGATCAGGGGCGGATCGACAAGAAGGAGCTGGTGCTGGCCAATCTTTTCAACAGCCTCCCCACCTTCTTTCTGCATCTGCCCACGGTTTTTTTTCTCACCGCGCCGTTGATCAAGTGGGCGGCGTTTCTCTATGTCGGACTGACCTTGGCGGCGGCGGTGTTGCGTACGGTTGTTATCCTGTTGGTCGGCAGGTTGATGCTGCCGGTGCGACAGGTGGGGGATCTGTCCTCGGTGCTCAAAGAGAAGAGACGCCTGTCGATGCGGGAGGCGTTTGACATGGCCTGGAAGCGGTTCCGGAAGCGGATCAGGAAGATACTCATCTTCACGTTGCCGATCTATACCCTGATTTTTTTCCTGAACCGGCACGGCCTTTTCTCCTGGCTTGAACATCAGATGGGAGAGCATCTGTCCATGCTCTCCTGGCTTGATCCCCGGAGTTTCGGCATCGTCATCGGCCATGTGGCGGCGGAGTTTGCCGCCGGTCTGGCGGTGGCCGGAGCGCTCATCGAGGCTGGCACCCTCGGTACCCGGGAGGTGGTGCTGGCGCTCTTGGTCGGCAACGTTCTTGCCTCGCCGGTGCGGGTCTTTCGGCATCAGTTTCCCTACTATGCCGGTATCTTCAACCCCAGGCTGGCCATGGAATTGATTTTTTGCAGCCAGGCCTTCCGGATCGGCAGCATCATTGTTGTGGGTATCGGCTATTATTGGTTCTCGGCGTGAACGGCAGTTTGGCCGCCAGGACCTGGATTTTTTGAATTAGTAAAGCAAAACAACAAACAGGTGCCCGCAAGGGCTTGCAAGGGAATCCCGTGTAAATCGGGAACGGTCCCGCCACTGTAACCGGGGATGAATTCCGCACTTTTGCCACTGTTCGCCGAAAACGAACGGGAAGGCGCGGAAGGAGGATGAACCGGGAGTCAGGAGACCTGCCTGTTTGTTCAGTCGAAGCAATCCTTCGCGGAAAAGGATGCGGCTGTTGTCGTGCAGGCGGTATTGAACAACTCCTCCCCTGCCGCAATGACGTATGCCGACACCGCGCAAGGTTGTCCGTAAACGTTGGCATCGTCAAACTAACAATGAGGAGAGAAAGGAATGAAAAGCATGAAGGGAAAAGTAATCGGTGGCAAATTAATTCTTGTCGCGCTGTTCTGCGTCGCGGTCCTGACCCTGGCCGGGAACGGATGGACGATGACCCGGACCCTTAAAAAAGAACCGGCGGTGGTTATCGCCGCCTTCGGCACCACCACCAAGGCGCGGGTGACCTATGATTTTTTCGAGGATCAGCTCCGTAAGGAGTTGCCGCCCGAATACCGCGACCTCAAGATCGTCTGGGCCTTTACCTCCGAGATCGTCCGCGAGCGGGCCAACGCCAAGTTCAGCAAGGCGGGCAGCGAAGAACGCTACCGGAGCCTGCCGCAGGTGCTGGCCGATCTCGAAAACGAGGGCTACCGCAAGGTGGCGGTGCAGTCGCTGCACATCTTTCCCGGCCAGGAGTTCGAGGATCTGGAGCGGGAGATCGAGGCCTTCCGGATGATCGGTCTGCGCATCGAGTACGGCGGCACCCTGCTCCACGAGTGGCCGTGGGTTTTCGAGACCATCAGCGTTCTCGAAAAGGAATTTCTGGCCCCGGATGAGGGGTACAATGTTCTGGTCGCCCATGGCACCCCCGAGACCTTTGTCGGCTCCAACGCCACCTACCTGGGGCTCGATCGCTACCTCGGTCGCAAGTATGCCAACGTGGCGGTGGGCGGCGTCGATGGGGTGCTCACCCGCGAGCAGGCGCTCGAAACCGTGAAGGCTTCACCCGTCAAGCGGGCGCGGCTGATCCCCTTCATGTATGTGGCGGGCGATCATATCATGAATGACATCATGGGCGAAAAGCCGGACAAGGACGGCGAGATCTCCTGGGCTTTGGAACTGGAAAGGGCCGGGATCAAGGTTGACACCGTCTACACCGAGTATAAAGGCGAGCGTTGCTTCAAGGGCCTCGGCTTTTATGAAGGGATCAACAGCCGCTACATCGGCCAGCTGGTGGAAAGCCTCAAACGGCTTACGGAATGACAACCGGCAGGGCGCGATTGCCTTTTACGCACCTTTTTATCTTAGGATGAGCATGTTGCAATTAACTCCGACAACGAAACGTCTCTTGGCCGATCTGCACCGTTGGTGCGGCTTGGCGCTGGCGGCGTTGGTCATCTTTTACTGCCTTACCGG
>JAOUHH010000216.1 GCA_029865195.1 Desulfobulbaceae bacterium | reverse complement strand
GCCCATGGGTACACCGGTCAACTGTTCGAGTATCAGAAATTGCGGCCGCAAGACCTGCCCAAGCTACGGCAAGGTCGACCACTGCTGGGTAAGTAGCGGCTCGTACTCGGTGGTCAAGCATTGTCCACGGGCCAAAAAGGGCATCCCCTGCCGGACCTGCGACCTTTACGGCGCCAAGACCGAGATGGAGGAACTGGGCTCCATCGTCATGGGGCTGGCCAACTATTTCCACGAACGCGAACGGCTGGCTCTCGAGATTGCGCAGGGGGATCTCACCAAGGAGGTTGAACTCTCATCGGACAAGGACGCCCTGGGCAAGGCCTTTCAGATAATGCGGCAGAGCCTCTCCTCGATTATCGGCAACGTCCAGCTCGTCACCGAGGAGATATCCTCCTACTCCTCGGAACTCAACGACACCAGCCAGACCCTGTCGCAGGGCGCCACCGAACAGGCGGCCGCCCTCGAGGAGATCTCAAGCTCCATCACCGAGATGGCGGCACAGACCAAACTCAACGCCGAAAACGCCGAGCAGGCCCATCAATTGGCCGGGCAGGCCCGGCAATCCGCCGACAAGGGCAACAACCACATGGAACAGATGATGGGGGCGATGGAGCAGATCGACGAGGCGGGACAGAGTATCTCGAAGATCATCAGGGTCATCGACGAGATCGCCTTCCAGACCAACCTGTTGGCCTTGAACGCCGCCGTCGAGGCGGCCCGGGCCGGGCGCCACGGCAAGGGCTTCGCGGTGGTGGCGGAAGAGGTGCGCAACCTCGCCGCCAGAAGCGCCAAGGCGGCCAAGGAAACCGCCGAGCTCATCGAAGGCTCGGTGGTGAAATCGAAAAACGGCATGCAGATCGCCGCCAACACTGCCGAGGCACTGGCGGAAATCGTCACGGCGATAAGCAAGATGACCGAACTGGCAGGCGAGATAGCCGCCGCCTCCAACGAACAGGCGCAGGGCATCGCCCAGATCAACCAGGGGCTTGACCAAGTGGACACGGTCACCCACCAGAATACCGCAAAATCGGAGGAATCGGCCGCTGCCGCCGAAGAGCTTTCCGGACAGGCCGAACAGATGCGGCAACTGGTGGCCGCCTTCAAGCTCCAGGAACGACAAACGGAATCAACTGGGGCGGGCGCCGAAAAAGTACCGCAGCAATGCCTCACCTGAAAGGGGCCACACCGGAAACACCCGAGGTAGATCCATAGCAAACAGGAACGCCCCGGCCGTCATGCGACGACCGGGGCGTTCTTGTTTGCCGAGCCGGGGAAATCAGTCGATGAACGAGAAAGGGAAATCCGGCTCTTCGAAGAGCTTGACCATCCGCTGCTTCTTGGCCGTCTTGGCGTCATGAAAATCAACCATGGTACCGATGGCGTCCAGGATCTCGGCCTCACCCACATCCCGCAGAACCCGCCGGCCCACCTTGGGGAAAGGACCACCCTTGCCGCCGACATAGAGGTCATAGCCGTTCCGGGTCGCGACGACGCCGATGTCGGCCAGCAGCGCCCCGCCGCAGTTCAGGATGCAGCCGGAGATGGCGATCTTGAACTTGGGCTTGACGCCGGTCCTGGCACCGTAACGCTCAAGGATCCGGGCCGAGAGCTCGGCGGGATCGACCACCCCCATGTTGCAGGAGGGCTTGCCGATGCAGACCTTGGGCACCGGGAATTTACCCGGCGCTTTGAAGTCGCCGTGCGGCGCCAGCTCGGCCTTGACGGCGTCGAAATCCTCGTCCCGGATACCCACCAGCCGCAGATTCTGGGCGGTGGAAAGATAGACACCGAGGCGGTAACGCTCTGCCACCTCCCGCGCCTTGTTCATCAACGACAAAGGCAGGCGGCCGGCCGGCAACAGCATGGTGAGGGATTTCTCCTGGGGAGCGGTGGAATGGACGGTGGACATTGTCTTTTCCTCATCAATTAGTAATAAAATTCACAAATATGCACGAACTGTGCGTTCTTTACCGATTTATCCTTTCCCTTTCCGCTGTTTTCCTGTATCTATCGGAAAAGAAAATACTTAAACGACAAGGCGCGAACACCATAGACGCAAGGGGAAGATCATGGGCCACCACGGCAGTTATTCAAACACCGCAGCAGACCGGGCGATCCGCTCAATTGACCGCAAACGCGAACAGGAACGCAAAAGCATGCTGCATGCCGCTTACGAACACGCCGAGGAACTGGCCATCAAACTGGTGCAAACCCTGCTCGACGAACATATCATCGAAACCAATTCCGATCGCGCCATCAAGGAGCTCTTCAGCGCCCAGATGAAAAAGATCACCGACCTGGAAGAGTTCGAGATCAACTTCAAGATTGCGCCGTTACGCGGCATCGTCAACGATCCCAACTTCATGAGTCTCTATTTCACCCAGTACATCATCGAGGATCTTCTCGACCATCCCAATGTGCAGGATGTTTACGGTGACGACGCCACCATCTACAAGGCGGTGGACAAGGTTTTCGCAACCATCCGGCCGCGCTGAACGAGAAAACCGCTCACCCCGACCTTTACCGCTGTCCGGGGCAAATGGCCGTATCCTGCCTTGCCCCGCCAGCCCTGCCCACTTCCCACCTTTCACGAATGCCTTCGCGAAAAGTGCGGCTACCTTACAAAATTATCGCTAAAACTCAAACTATCTTTTCCGCTTTCCTTTCCCGACAAGGCGAGTAAAATAGCGTTTTACCGTAAAAGACCCCTGCGGAAATATATTTTCGGCACCGGCAGCCTAACCCGAAGAGACTTCCAAACGTCATGACCAGCCGTTCCCGTCATCCCCGCCGCATGCCCAGCTTGGTTTACGCAAATCAGCACGGCGAAATCAAGGATTTTCCCGAACTTGAGATGGCCGGCCGCAGCGGCAGCCATTACCTGCGGCCGGACCCGCTGGATCTGATCCCCCTGCCGGAGGGCAGCGAATTGTTCGTGCTGCCGGGGAGAAAGCCGGTCGGTTTTGAACCGGGCAGCGACGAGCCGTCGCTGCTGGCGGATAACCCGCACGACCCGGACGAAGAAATCCAGGCGGTGGCGGCATTCATGGCCCCGGCGCATACCGCGGTCCACACCGCCGCCTTTGTCAAGAATGTCGACGCCCAGACCTTGCCGCTCTTTGCCTATACGGCGGTGGGCTGGCACGACGGCCGCTTCTGGGTGAGCGGCTTCCGCAGCGACAACGACCTCCGCCAGGAGCCGCAGGGGTTCGCCATCGACAAGATCAGGGCCCGCACCCAGAAACGGCTGCATGCCCTCCCGCACAACAGACTTGTCCAGCACCTCGGCATCTGCAGCCTTACCTACAGCTGCCCGGCGGCGAAAAACTATTTTCTCGACCGGTTCGAAGCGCCCCTCCCCACCTCACCCGAATGCAACGCCCGCTGTCTCGGCTGCATCTCGCTGCAACCCTCGGGCTGCTGCCCTTCCACCCAGGATCGCATCCGCTTTATCCCGACCCCGGCTGAAATCGCCGAGGTGGCGGTGCCCCATCTGCAGCGGGTGAAAAAAGGGGTGGTCAGCTTCGGGCAGGGCTGCGAGGGCGAACCGCTTCTCCAGGCCGACACCATTGAAAAGGCGATCCGCCTGATCCGCCGGCAAACAGCCAACGGCACCGTCAACCTGAACTCCAACGCCAGCCTGCCCGGGGCAGTGGCGCGCCTTGCCGATGCCGGCCTCGACAGCATCCGGGTAAGCATGAATAGCGCCCGTGCCGAATACCACCATCGCTACTACCGCCCCAAGGGCTTCACCTTCGGCGAGGTCAGGCAATCCATGGCCGAAATGAAGAAGAGGGGCCGGTTTGTCTCCCTCAACTACTTCATCCTGCCGGGCTTTACCGACGAACCGGCGGAGTTTGCCGCCCTCTGCGAACTGGTCGAGGCGGAGAAACCGGATTTCATCCAACTCAGGAACCTGAACATGGACCCGGATTGGTACCTTGAGGCAGTACAGCAGAACGCCGGGGAGAATCCCATGGGCATCCGGCAATGGCTTACGGAGTTAAAAACACGTTTCCCTGCCCTGCGCTTCGGCTATTACAACCCGCCGTTGCGTTAAGGCCGGCTGGCACTTGCCATTCGACGCAACAGTTAAAAATTAATAGAATATGCAGACTATCCACACCATCTCGGAAACAACGCCATGAAAACCGCCGCAGCCGGCATTGATGGTGGAATGCCTTTCTCCCGCCGCCAAGCCATCAAATATTTTCTGCTGATCCTGGCGCCTTTGCTGTTGCTACTGACGCTGATAGGCTTTCATTTCCGGCAGATGGAACACGAAAAAACCCATATCGAAATCAAAACCCTCGCCTTCCAACGCCTTGCCGCCGAACAAAAACTGATCAATCAGGAATTTCAGACCATTGCCGAAGACCTCCTGACCCTGGCCGGGCAAAATGAGATTATGCTCTTCACCGATAGCGGCGACCGCCAGATCCTGGATCAGATTGCCCGGGAATTCCTCCAGCACAGCAAAAACACCGGCATTTACGATCAAATCCGCCTGCTGGACGCCGCAGGTATGGAACGCGCTCGCGTCAACGGCAATCACGGCGCGCCAACCGTGGTTCCGGAAAGCGAGTTACAAGACAAGAGCAGCCGCTACTATTTTCGCGAAACCATACAATTGCCCAAGGGCGGTATCTTTGTCTCACCGATGGATCTGAATATCGAACATGGTGCCATCGAATCCCCCCAGAAACCGGTAATCCGTTTCGGCACCCCGATCTTCAATTCCCGTGGCGAGAAGAAAGGCATCGTTCTGCTCAACTATCAGGCCGACCAACTCCTCTCCAGAATGGC